>CALBJM010000200.1 GCA_937893225.1 uncultured Erysipelotrichaceae bacterium
ACTTGTGAAAAAACATCTGTCGTCCCACCAGCTCTTTTATGATTTTCATACACCCAGTCGATGATATGCTTTTCTTGTTGATTTAATGGAACTTTTTGTACATCATCTTCACATGTATATAACAACGCCTCTGTATCTTGATTAGATTGTACAGTTATGACACTTCTTTGCAATAAAGCACTCAATTGCTTACCAGCAATTTGAAGAATTTCGTCTTGTCCATCTGCTTGCTGCAATAATTTATCTGTATCATATAAAACTTTTGTACGATATGCATCTGATGCTAATAACTTTGCATCTTGATTCAATTTACCTGCTAAAGAACCCGTAATCACAGAAGCAGTCAACATGATAATAAATGTCACTGGATATCCAGTACCATAGACATGTAATGTCATACGAGGCTCAGTAAAAAAGAAATTGAACAATATCACACTCATTACAGAAACAATAACACCTGTCAAATAACTATCCGTCATAATAGATGCAAGTAATACACCAAGAATATACACTGTAATAATATTCGCTTCCGTAAAACTAAAAGCCTGAAAGCACAATCCCAATAGCGTTGTACAAGCAAGTATGATACACATCACAACAATATCTGAAAAAGACGGGAAAATTTGTTGTGACAAAATCATTTTGTTATTTCTGTATACTTCAGGTCGATTTTGATCTGGCATAATATAAATATCTATATTGGGAGCTAATTGTATCAAGCGTTCCGTTAGCTGCGGTTTTGGAAAAATAAACCTTCTTGTTTCTCCACTTCTACCAATGACAATTTTTGTCACATCAGCAACAGAAGCATACTCACTAATCAATAAAGGCACATCTTCTCCAGTAATCGTTGCTATTTCAGCACCTAACTTTCTTGCCAAATCAATATGTTTATTTAAACGCATCTCATCTTCATGTGATATAAAGCTTTGTCTAGCTGGCTGAATATACAATGCTGTAAATTTACCATGAAACGCTTCTGCCATTTTACTAGCAGCCAAAATAAGTCTCTCATTTGTAGAGGAAGCTGATAAACAAACTAATATGTGTTCTTCTCTTTCTGTAATGTTTTCCATACAGTTAGTTTATATCATACTTGATGATGTTTGTGACTATGATATTTATTTTTATGAAATCTCTCCCAAAAAAGAAAATCATCAAATTTAAACCAAATCAATGCACTAATTGCAAATATATAGACGATCAACAAAATTATCCATAACATATTTTTAGCCTCTACTTTCGAAAGCACCTTTCAATATCTTTATAATCCCCAATAACCAATATGGTTGTATCTGGTTCGAACTTTGTATCTGGATTTAATGCAAGATTTAATTTCCCATTTTTCTTGATACCTAATATATTCACTTTATATTTTTGTCGAATATACAATGAACCAATCGTTCTACCTATCCATTCTTGCGGTATTTCTGTTTCAAAAACACCATGATTATCATCCAATTCCATATAGTCAAAGATATGATCTGCCGCATAACGAATCACGGTCCATTTTGCCATTTGTCTTTCTGGATACACTACATAGTCTGCGCCATTCCTCAATAAAAACTTTTCTTGAACATCTCTTTCAGCTCTAGCAATGACTTTTTTTGCCCCAAGTTCTTTTAATTGATATGTTGTTTCCAATGAATTTTGGAAATTTCCTCCAATTGTTACAAAACATTCATCAAAATTTTGAATACCTAATGATTTCAAGAAATCTTTATTCGTGCTATCTCCAATAAGTGCACTTGTCACATAATCAATACACTCATTCACACGATCCTCATCTTTATCGATACGATTGCCATGATCTGGTATCCCATTTCATTCAAATGAATAGCTACATGTCTTCCGAATCTACCTAATCCAATTAATAATATGTTCTTCATACGCACTCCTCATCCAACTGTCACAATTTCTTCAGGCATTTTCAAATATGCCTTGCTTGTTTTCTTATGTGTAGCATATATCAATGTCAATCCACCAACTCTGCCTAAAAACATCAACATGATCAATATATTTTGCGAAAAACAAGATAATTTTGTAGTGATTCCTAAAGTCAAACCTACAGTTCCTACTGCAGAAGCAGTTTCAAACAAACACTCTCCCAAAGTAAAACCATCTTTTAAACTAATCAGAACTGCACCAAATACACACAAAAATAAATACATAATAAATATCGTTGCTGCATTACGAATAACTTGCATACCAATCTTTCTAGAAAATAAGTCTGTTTCTTCTTGTTGTCGAAAAACAGCTATGCAATTTGTCAACAATATGACAAATGTTGTTATTTTCATACCACCAGCTGTTGAACTTGGTGAAGCCCCAATCAACATTAATACAGTCATCATAGCTTTAGACAACTCTGACATTTTTGTTAAATCAACAGAATTAAATCCAGCTGTTCTTGTAGTTATCGATTGAAAGAACGCTGCTAACAATCCATCTTTTAAACCAAGATTTTGAAAGTCATACACATAAAAGAACAAAGCAGGTAATGTAATTAATACAGTTGTCATTAAAACGATTTTTGTTTGTAAACGATATTTTTTAAAATGCAAATGATGTTGATAAATATCATCCCATGTTAAAAATCCAATACCACCAATGACAATCAAGCTCATAATAACAATATTGATTACAGGACTATTTGCATAATGCATCAATGAAACAAATGGTTGTTTTTTTGTTCCTAATATGTCAAAACCAGCATTGCAAAAAGCAGAAATAGAATGAAACACAGACATCCAAACACCATGTACACCATATTGTGTAACAAATGTAGGCGCCATGCACACTGCTCCAATCCCTTCAATCACCAATGTCCCGATAACAATAAATCGCGTCAAGCGGACGATGCCACCAACCTTTGGTGCAGAAATAGAACTTTGCATCGTACTTCTTTGCATCAATGAAATCTTTTTTCCACTCAACATAGCAAATACAACCGCTATAGTAACTACCCCTAGACCACCAATCTGTATCAAAAGAATGATGATTGTCTGTCCAAATGTAGACCAATAAGACCCAGTATCTTTTACAATCAATCCAGTTACACACACTGCAGAAACCGCAGTAAATAACGCATCATGGAAAGACGTACATATATTTTCTTTTGTAGAACATGGCAGCATTAACAATACTGTTCCAATGAGTATTACACATATAAATCCAAGAATAATCGTCTGAAATGCACTTATACGTATTCTAGAATGACAAAATATCTTTGGCATCTCGCACCCTCTTTCCGTGTAAATACTTTACACGCATAGATTTAAAGATTGCATTAAGGTAAGGAAAAGCGTATTAAGATTGCATAAAGAAAACCGTGATTGCTCACGGTCGAATACATTTTATTTGCGAATATTTCCTGATTCAATAGCTTCTTTTTTCACCGCATTTGCTACAGTTGGCACAACTCTTTCATCAAATGGAGAAACAATTACATATTCTCTTGATAATTCTTCCTGACTTACCAAAGAAGCCAATCCCTTAGCGGCAGCTATTTTCATTTTTTCTGTTATCTTTGTTGCTTTAGCATCCAATGCTCCACGAAACAATCCAGGAAAAGCGAGAAGATTATTTACTTGATTTGGATAATCTGAACGACCAGTTCCAATAATATAAGCACCTGCTTCTTTAACATCTTCATAGCTGATTTCTGGTTCTGGATTTGCTAAAGCAAAGACAATATTTCCTTCATTCATCGAACGAATCATGTCTTTTGTCACAAGCTTTGGAGCGGATACGCCGATAAAGATATCCGCACCAACCATACCTTCAGCCAACGATTCATACTTCTGATCATCTAAGTTCACATATTCCAATAATTCTTTTTTCAATGCATTATAATTTTCTGCTTTATCTTTTCTTACGCATCCATCAATATCAAATGCATAGATTTTATGAAAACCATAATTATAAAGCATACGAATAATAGAGGAACCTGCAGCACCACAACCAGAAATCACAACTTTTTGATTTTCTGGATCTACACCCTTTAAACGCAAGCAATTGATCAAAGCAGCCAAAACAACGATTGCTGTACCATGCTGATCATCATGGAATACAGGAATGCTGCACTCTTCAATCAATCTTCTCTCAATTTCTACACACCTTGGTGCACTAATATCTTCCAAATTGATTGCTCCAAAAGAAGGTGCGATCCATTTGCAAAAACGAATAATTTCTTCTGGATCTTTTGTATCAATGACCAATGGCCAAGAATCAATATTTGCAAAACGTTTCATCAACAACGCTTTTCCTTCCATAACTGGTAAAGCAGCCTCTGGACCAATATCGCCCAATCCTAATACAGCTGTACCATCCGATATAACAGCTACTGTATTGGCGCGATTTGTATATGTATAACTCAATTCTGGATTCTCATGAATCTTTCTACAAGGTTCAGCTACCCCTGGTGTATATGCTTTAGCTAGATCACTTGCATCTTTACAAGGTACTTTCGATTCTACGCATAACTTTCCATGATTTTTTTCATGCAACACTAATGATTCTTCATAAATATTCATGATTCTTCCTCCATATCATATATATCATTTGCATCTTGATCTAATCCAACAAAACAAGGAAAATCTACAACTTCTAATTTTGTAACAGCTTCAGCAAGCAATTCAGGAAAAGCCACCATTTCTCTAGAAACGATATGATGTGATAACAAAGCACCTGCACCACCAGCACAAACAAAATAGAGCATACCATATTGTTTCACAGCTTCTTTCACACTAGCATTTCTTCTGCCTTTTCCTATCATACCCTTTAAACCATACGATGCTAAAATTGGTACATAGGGATCCATTCTTCCAGATGTCGTAGGCCCTGCAGAACCAATGACTTGCCCTTCTCTAGCAGGTGTAGGTCCAACATAGAAAATCGTTTGTCCACGCAAATCAAAAGGCAGTGTTTCTCCTTGCTGCAACATTTCACATAGTTTTTTATGCGCTGCATCTCTTGCCGTATATACAGTTCCTGTTAATAATACCGCATCTCCAGCATGTAGATCTTTCATTTCCTCTTCTTGCAGTGGTAAATGGATATGTTTCATGAAATCACCACCTTTGCATGTCGACATACATGGCAACACATATTTACCGCTACTGGTAAACCAGCAATATGTGTTGGCGCATATTGAATTTGTACTTTCAATGCAGTCGTTTTTCCATGTAATCCCATTGGTCCGATACCTAATGCATTAATTTCTTTTAGTAGATCATCTTCTAATTGTTTATATCTCTGATCTGAATTTGATTCTGATATAGGACGCAACAATGCTTCTTTACTCATTTTTGCACACATTTCAAACCTCCTATACCAACACCAATAATGAAAGGAGGACACGCATTAGGACCTGCTTTCTTGACTGTCTCTATTACAAAGTTCTTTACCCCTTCCACACCATCTGCTGGTGTCAACATAGTTAAACAAGACTTATTTTCTGAGCCAAACCCCTTTGCCATTACCTCAACTATAATACTTTCACCATCAATCATATCTGTATATAAAATTGCAGGCGTATTATCTTTCGTATTTTGACGAGCAAACAAAGGATCATTGACAGACGAAGCACGTAAATAATTTTCTGTATATCCTCTGCTCACACCGCGATCCACAGCTTTTTTTATACTTCCACCAAAAAGATGTACATCTTGACCAATATGCAGCCATACGATCATCAAACCAGTATCTTGACATATTGGAATTCTTTCTTGCTTTGCAATCTGTGCATTATCCAGCATTTTCATTGCTACGATTGCTCTTTTATTTGTTTCACTTTTAGCACTGTCGCAAATTGCTTGAAGAATATCAGGATGGTATTCACAAGCAATTTGACCTGCCATAGACGCAATAGCATCTTCAATTTGCTTAACATCGATTTCTTTCATGCATCTATTGTATCAGCAAATTGAAAGAATCTAACAATGACTTGATTTTCCTATTTTTGCGTACTACAATGTTTAGCAGTCACTAGAAAAGAGTGCTAAGGAGGTACGCTATGGCAAAGAAACAATTTAAAGCAGAATCTAAAAGATTGCTTGAATTGATGATCAACTCTATCTATACAAACAAGGAAATTTTTCTAAGAGAACTTGTATCCAATGCATCTGATGCACTAGATAAAAGACACTATATTTCTCTCACAGATAAAAATTCATCAATTGACAAACAAGATCTAAAAATCACAATTGAAAGACATACAGACACACGCCAACTCGTTATTGAAGACAATGGCGTAGGTATGACTAAGGAAGAGCTCGAAAACAACCTTGGAACTATCGCCAAGAGTGGATCCGCAGAATTCCGTGAACAATTTGAAAAAGCCAAGAAAGACACAGATATCATTGGTCAATTTGGTGTAGGATTCTATAGTGCATTCATGGTCGCAAAGAGAATCTTAGTAGAAACGAAATCAATTCAGTCTGATCAGGCTTACAGTTGGTCATCCTCAGGAGAAGATGGTTATGTCGTTTCAGAAATTGAAAAATCAGGATATGGCACACGTATCACACTCGACTTGAAAGATGATACAGAAGATGAAAAGTATTCTGATTATCTAGAAGAATGGAAGATCAAGGAATTGATCAAGAAATACAGTGATTATGTGCGTTATCCTATTGAAATGGAATGTACAAAATCCATCCCAGACCCAACAGATGATAAGAAGACAATTGATACACAAGAAGTTGAAACACTCAATTCTATGGTTCCACTTTGGAAAAAACAAAAATCAAAGATCAAACCAGAAGAATACAATGAGTTCTATAAATCTAAGTTCAATGACTGGGAAGACCCTCAGAAAGTTATTCACTATTCTGTAGAAGGTAATATTTCTTATACAGCTTTATTATACATTCCATCTAAAGCACCATATAACTTCTATTACCAAGACTATGAACCAGGATTAGAGCTTTATTGTAAAAATGTATTTATCATGGATAAAGTCAAAGACTTGATTCCTTCATATTTCAGATTTGTAAAAGGTCTTGTTGATAGCGATGATCTCAATCTCAACATTTCTCGTGAAATTCTTCAACAAGATAGACAAGTCAAAATGATGGCAAAATCTATTGAAACAAAGATTTCATCAGCTCTTAAAGAAATGCTTGAAAAAGACCGTGAAGGATATGAAAAATTCTTTGACAACTTTGGACTAAACTTAAAAGCAGGCATTCTGCAAGACTATGGCATGAATAAAGATAAGTTGCAAGACTTTATGATATTCAGAAGTTCTAAAGACGGTAAATATGTTACCCTCAAAGAATATACAGATCGTATGCCTGCAGAACAAAAATCTATTTTCTATGCAGTTGGTAAGAGCATTGACGAAATTCAAAATCTTCCAGCTATGGGCAAGTTAAAAGAAAAGAATTATGAAGTTCTATATTTCCTTGATGAAAGAGATGAATTCGTTGCTTCTACATTGATGAATTATGCTGATAAACCATTTAAGTCTGTCAACAAAGGTGATCTCGATCTTGAAAGTGAAGAAGAAAAGAAAGAAAGAGAAGAAAAAGCAGAAGCTAATAAGACAATGCTTTCAACAATGAAAGATTCTCTTGGTGACAAAGTCAAAGAAGTACGTTTATCTTCTAGACTGACTGATGAAGCAGCTTGTGTAGTTGCGGATGAAGGTATGTCATTGGAAATGGAAAAATATTTAGCATCTGACCCAATGAACAAAGGGCAAGGTATGAAAGCCGTTAAGATTCTTGAAATCAAC
>CALBJM010000201.1 GCA_937893225.1 uncultured Erysipelotrichaceae bacterium
CTTTCATGATGATGCAATGATATTGGCCTCTTTAGCAGACTCTACACTGACTTCTACAGAAAAGATCTACGATGCATATGGATTATCTACAACAGATACGTTTGAGGACATATATGGTAAAGCAAATAAACCAGTTTTATTTGTAGATGAAGAAAAGCAAACACGCTTTGCATGTGAATCTGCAAAAAATATTGCGGTACTAACAAAGCAAACAAAAGAAAAAGTAAAAGCATGTCAAATGGATGCTTTGTATCGGGATATCGAGATGCCATTGACAGAAATACTCTATCGCATGGAAAAAGAGGGCATTCGTTGTGATGAAGCAATTTTAAATACGATTGCTTCTGACACATATGCAAGAATTCAACATGAACAAGCGTGTATTTATGAAGAAGCTGGAAAAGAATTTAATATCAATTCTCCAAAACAACTTGCAGAAGTACTTTATGATGATCTAGGCCTGCCAAGTGGAAAAAAACGTACAACTAGTGCAGAAAAATTAGAAAGCTTGTTAGGTTTTCATGAAATCATTGAACACATTTTGATTTTCCGCAAGTTAAGTAAAATCTATAGTACATATGCAGAAGGATTGAAAAAATTCATCCAAAAAGATGGTAAGATCCATACGATTTACAACCAATGTGCAACGCAAACTGGTAGGCTTTCTTCTTCTGAGCCGAATTTACAAAATATTTCTGTCAGAGATGAAGAAGGTAAACAGATCCGTAAAGCATTTAAGCCTGAAGAAAATTGTCTTTTGATGAGCTGCGATTATCATCAAATTGAATTGCGTATGCTTGCACATATGGCCAATGAAAAAGGTCTCATTGAGGCATTTAATGAAGGTGTAGATGCACATACCAAGACCGCAATGGATATTTTTGATGTGGCAAAAGATGCAGTTACACCAGAAATGCGCAGAAAAGCTAAAACCGTCAATTTTGGTGTTGTGTATGGTATATCTGATTTTGGTCTAGCAAAACAATTGGATGTTTCTAGAATGGAGGCCAAAGATTTTATTGAGCGCTATTATGAAAAGTTTCCAGGGATTCGTACATACATGGATGCCATTGTAAAACAATGCGAAAAAGATGGATATGTTACAACATTGTGTGGTAGAAGAAGGGAAATTCCTGAAATCCACGATAAAAATCACATGGTCAGAGAATTTGGTAAACGTGCTGCAATGAATGCCCCAATACAAGGTTCTGCTGCAGATTTGATCAAGATAGCGATGATTCGTATAGATAAAATGATGCAAGAAAAACATGTGAAAAGTAAAATGATCTTACAAGTACATGATGAATTGATATTCAATGTTCCACAAGATGAAGTCGAATGCATGAAAGCATTGATTGAAGATGGCATGAATCATGCGATGCAATTGCAAGTTCCTTTAACAAGTGAATGTGCAGTTGGAAAAGACTGGTATGAAGCAAAATAAGTTGGAGGAAGTATGTTGAAAATTGGTATTACAGGAACAATTGCCTCAGGTAAAACAAGTGTCTCTATTCTTTTAAGAAGAAGAGGTTTTACAGTATTCAATTCCGATAATTATGCAAAAATGGCTACGCACAAAGGCAATCCATGTTATGAAAAACTGATTGCGATATTGTCTGAAGACGTTATAGATGCAAGTGGTGATATTGATAGAAAAAAAATGGCAGACTGTATTTTTTCAGATGAAGAAAAAAGAAAGGCTGTGAATGCGGTAGTACATCCATATGTCAAAGAAGGTATGTACAAATTTTTTGAAAATCATAAAACTGAAAAATTTGTATTTGCGGAAGTACCGCTTTTATTTGAAGCAAACATGGTCAATGATTTTGACAAGATCTTAGTTGTCACTTGTACAAAAGACACCGCAATTAAAAGAATGATGGAAGACAGAGACTATACACAACAACAAGCATTCGCAAGATATGCTTCTCAACTTGATCCTGTCTATCAAAAACAACAAGCAGACACAGTTATAGAAAATGATGGTGATCTAAAAGAATTGGATGCAGCGATCAATCGCTATGTTGGTAGTTTGCGAAAGGAATTGCGCAATGGAGCTCAAAAGTAAAGACACGTATCGCACATATTTGTCTCGTGATTTGTCTGCTACAGATCTAGATGCATTGATGACATTGTATCAACCACTCGTTGGAGGAGATGCAATATTGGTGTATTTAACATTGGCTTCAGAGAGCCGCAACACGATGCAGATGAATCATGCTAGATTATTTCGTTTAATGAATGAAATACAATTGGATACATTCATGCATGCTAAAGCTAGACTGGAAGAATATATGCTTTTAAGAACGTTTGTCAAAGAAGGAGAAACAAGAAATACATATATGTATATGTTGATTTCTCCACTGAATGCAAAAGACTTTTTAGCCACTTCTTTATATGCTAGTCGCTTTATGCGTACTGCAGGCAAAAAAACGTATGATGAAAATATGAGCCGTTTTGCGTATTCTTTTGTCAAGACAGAAGGCTACAAAGAAGTTACAGTGGCTATGAAAAACATCAAAGAAGAAGACTACGATAATACAATTACATATACACCGATCCAACCAAGATTTCGTTTTCAAGACGATGATACGACAATTAATTTCGACTATGATCACTTTATCGCTACTACTTCTACAAGCGTATTTCCAAGTGAATTAAGAACACAAGAAAATATGTCGTATATAGGTAAATTAGCTACACTATATGGCCTTAGTGCAGATCGTATGCGCATCAATGTAGCGCATAGTATTTCTTTGAAGCGCATGACACTTGATAGAGAACGACTCAAATTCATTTGCGAAAATGGAAAGCCAGACATTACGAAAGCAAAAGACCCATATACATTACCGCCTGTATCTTTTCTCATGAGCAAACAAAATGGTGCATCTGTTACTTTAACAGACAAAAAGATTTTAGAACGACTATCTATGGATATGCATTTTTCACCTGTCGTTATCAATATCATGATCGAATATATTCTTAAAGTATCGGATAATAGATTGAATTCAAAATTCGTAGATATGGTCGCATCTGAGTGGGCAAGAGATGGCATAGAAACGCGTGAACAAGCACTATTGGAAACAAAGAAAACGATTGGCAAAACCAATTACAAATACACGAAGCCAGTACAAATTTCTACACCAGAATACTTTAAAGTACCCACCGCAAAACAACCAGAACAACCAAATGAACAACTCCTTGCACAAATTAAAGCTATGCAAGCAAAGATGGGAGGTGAGAAATAATGCAATTAGCAGGATTTAGAGATATTCGTTCAAAAGAAGAATTGCAAAAAGCTGCAGATCTAGCTAACGACTTAAAAAATGAAAAAGTGCTAGTGGATATATTGGCACATAACAATGTATCACTCTCACAAATTGATTCTCATCCTTATACGATCCAGACTTGGTATAAAAAGTATCAAAAATGTATTCGCTGTACAGGATTAAAGAATTGTGCACAAGATACAAGTGGGTATTTTGATAATATTGTAGATGATGGTTTCTTGCATACAGAAAAGTGTGCATGTAAATACATGCGTCAAAGACTGAGTGAGAGAAAGCACTTAGAGAATTTTCTTATCAACGATATGCCTGAAAAGTTGTTTACTGTGCAATTTACTGGCATACAAGTTGAAAAAGAAAACAATGCATATTGGAAAGTGTTGGCAGAATGCATGGCTGCTTGTAATGGTGGAAGTGGTGTATATCTCTATGGCACTATGGGCAGTGGAAAAACGTATTTGGCTGCTTGCGCTTGCAACCAATTTGCTAGAAATGGCAAGAAAGTGGCATTTATTCATTATCCAACATTTGCACAACGTATTGCTGGAAAAGTAGAAACTGGAGAATATAGAAGCGAAGTTCAAAAACTTATGTATGCAAGTTTTGTTGTGATGGATGATATAGGTGCAGAAAGTGTAACAGAATGGAATAGAGATACGATTTTATTACCAATTCTCAATGCGCGATATGAAAAAGGATTGCCAACATGGTTTACAAGCAATGAAGATTTTACAACGCTGCAAGAGCACTTTACATTTACAAAAAAAGGAAAGATAGAAGAAGTTAAAGCATTGCGTATTATGGAACGCATGCGTTCTATGGCAAAACCAATTGCTTTGCTTGGCGAAAGCCGCAGACAATATTTATCAAGAACACCTGAAGAATGATCTATCAGGTGTTTTAAAATAATGACATTTATCAGAAGCATGAAACGGCAAATTTTGAAAGCGATTACCAACGCCAAAAAAATGAAAGCGTTTAACGAATAATTTCGATAGAAATTGTGAAATATTTATCTTTTTTTTTGGAAAGTGGAATGCTATCATAATTGCGGTATTCAAAGAAGAAAGGGTACGAGTATGGTAAGAAAAATAGGAGTTCTTACATCTGGTGGCGATGCACCAGGCATGAATGCAGCAATTCGTTCTGTTACGAGAATTGGTTTGAATAATGGAATTGAAGTTGTTGGTGTTTATAATGGATATAGAGGCTTGTTGGAAAGTAGTTTTGAAACTCTAACAAGAACAGATGTATCTGATATTCTAGATCGTGGAGGAACTAAGCTTGGTACTGCACGTCTTCCAGAATTTAAAGAGGAAGAAATACAGGATCAATGCATTAAAAATTTGAAACGTGAAGGAATCGAGGCTCTTGTTGTCGTTGGTGGTGATGGTTCTTATCGTGGCGCACTTGCGTTGACAAAGAAAGGTATTAATTGTATAGGCTTGCCTGGTACGATTGATAACGATATCCCTGGAACAGACTTTACCATCGGATTCGATACTGCCTTGAATACGTGTATAGAAAACGTCGATAAACTGAGAGACACTTCTTCTTCTCATCATAGATGTTCTATCGTGGAAGTTATGGGAAACCATTGTGGTGATCTTGCTTTATATACCGCAATATCTTGTGGTGCAGAGATGGTCATTACGCCAGAAACTGGCTATGATGAATTAGAAGTTATCGAAAATCTTAGATATTTATCTGATGCGGCAAAAAAGAATCATGCAATTGTGATCATTTCTGAAAAAATCACTGATACAGATGCATTGGCTAAGAAAGTTTCACTTTCCACAAATTTCTCAGGTCGTGCCACTGTATTAGGTCACATTCAGCGTGGTGGTTCACCAACTCCAACAGATCGTATGTTGGCATCAAGAATGGGTGAAAAAGCCGTAGACTTGTTGATGGAAGGTATTGGTGGTCATTGCGTTGGCATTATTGACAATGAAATTACTTCTATGCCAATTCAAGAAGCTTTGGAAAGACCTAAGAAGAGTAGAAAGCAGTTATATCGTTTATTTGATCGTTTGGTATAAAAAGGGGAATTATGAAACATTTATTTAAGAAGACAAAAGTTGTATGTACGATCGGACCTGCATCCGAAAATGTTGAAACATTAACAAAGCTAGCTGAAGCAGGTATGAATATTGCCCGTTTGAATTTCTCTCATGGAACACATGAAGAACACCTTGCTAGAATCAAAATGGTTCGTCAAGTATCTGAACAATCTGGCATCAATCTTGGTGTTGCTTTGGATACAAAGGGTCCAGAAATTCGTCTTGGCAACTTTGTTAACGATACGGAAAACTATGAAATCGGT
>CALBJM010000202.1 GCA_937893225.1 uncultured Erysipelotrichaceae bacterium
AGAAGAAGACACAAGCCCTATAGAAGCACTTGCTGTAGCACCTAGAACACCAACCATCGCTGCATCAATATATTCCATAATGATTTCACTAATTTGTGCAAGTATTCCAGGTAATGACAAATGGTAAACGATTTCCAATTTTTCACGCATCGTCATTGTTCTGTTTCCGCGTATTTCCGCAGTAAAATCTCTTTTATCACTCATGGTTAACATTGTACAACGAATATTAACATAATAAAAACAGAAAACTCACATGCACTTACAATATTTCTTCCAAATAAGCAAGCATATCCTCAAATGTACCATGCTTCCAACGAGAAATATCATAATTATGTTTATTCACAAGATAATCCGTTACTAAATACACTTGCATGCCTAGCTTTTCAACGACCATATCTTCTTCTGCATCATTACCTATCATTACGCAACACTTAGGATCTAGATGCAATTTATCTATCAATTCTTGATAATAACCCAAAGATGGTTTAGAGGAATGTGAATTTTCATATGTTGAAATATATGCAAAATCTGTAGGATCCATGCCTGCCCAGAGAATACGGCTTTGTGTAGCTATTGCTGGAAACAAAGGTGCTGTAGCTAATATTGGTTGAACACCCTTAGCTTTTAGTATCTCAAACAATTTCTTAACATTTTGTTTTTTCTCTACCATTGCTGAAACATTCTGAAATTCATTTTGATAAAATAATGCAAACTTATCTAAATCTTGTAATTTATCTTTTCCATAAGCCGAAACAAACACCTGCCAAAAAACGTCTTCATTAGTATGACTGCCATCATTATGCATCATAGCTACTACGCCATCAAAAAGAACATGCATTAATTTTTCTGGTGCATATCCATATTTTTGCATTTTACTAGTCAATTCATGAAAATAACATTTTACAAATGCATCTTGATCCATTGCTAATAATGTACCATCTAAATCAAATAAAACATTTTGTATTTTCTTATCACTATGCATGACTCATCTACCACCTTATACTGTTTTCTTCTTATGTATGATTTTTTCAATACTATTAACCGCAATCCAAGCAGAAAAAATACCAATGAATGCTCCGCACAAAACATCACTCGGAAAATGTACACACAGATACAATCTTGAAAAGCCTACTAAACATGCAATTACAATAAACGGAATACTATATTTTTTATATGCTTTCGGTAAAGCCAAAAACATTCCAACAGAACAAGCAAAGCTTGCAGAAGTATGTCCCGAAGGGAATGACCAATCTTTTTGGGCTTCAATCAATCGAATAAAATCTGGAAATTGATCATAAGGGCGCACCCGACATACGACATTCTTTATACATAAATTCACCAAAATCACATTAATAATCAACGCAAGAGTCATCGTTGCTCCAATTTTTCGCGTTTTTTTCATACACAAAAATAGAACACACCATGCTATCCAAAAATAGCCTCCTTCCCCTAATAAAGTTATCGCTTTCCAAAAAGGCGTTGCCCAATCAAAACGCAATACATTCTGTATCCATAATAAAATTACATGATCAATATTTGTTATCATATCATTCACCCTGTTTCATTTCTTTCATTTTTAATTGCTATATTATATCAAATTTTTCATTGTTACTGACCTATTCTAAGAAAGAAGCGTACAATTGTATTTCTACGGAGGGAACTATATGAAAAACCAATTAGATATGTTGAACGGAAATATTGCTGAACTAATACTACTATTCTTTTTACCAATTTTATGTGGCTCTCTCTTTCAACAACTCTATAATACGGTCGACGCAATCGTCGTTGGAAATTTTGTTGGCAAACAAGCACTTGCTGCAGTAGGGGGTTCTACAGGTACGATCATTAATTTATTGGTTGGATTTGTAGTCGGATTAGCAAGTGGTGCAACAGTGGTCATTGCACAATATTTCGGCAAACACGAAACTGAAGGTGTAGAAAAAGGTGTATATTCCTCCATGTTTTTAGCAATTTCTTTAGGATTTGTATTAACGATTGGTGGAATTATTCTTACACCATGGATGTTGCATCTATTAAATGTCCCTGCCGATATATTAGATTATTCCATTACATACATGCGCATATATCTTGTTGGTACAATTCCTTCATTGATCTACAACAACGGTGCAGGCATCCTTCGTGCAGTTGGTGATTCTAAACGTCCACTTTATTTTTTGATAGCCTCCTGTATAACGAACATCATTCTAGATATTTTATTTGTTGTCATTTTTCAATGGGGTGTTTCTGGTGTAGCTATTGCTACAACGATTTCCCAAATTGTTTCAGCATGCCTCACATTACGCGTACTCTCTCACACAACAGAAAGTTACAGTTTTCATATCAATAAACTTACTTTTGATAAAGATATTCTATTAAGAATTATTGAAATTGGATTTCCTGTTGGCATTCAATCTTGTCTCTATAGTTTAGCTAACCTTTTCATTCAATCAAGTGTAAATAGCTACGGCACGGATACCGTTGCTGCATACACAGCATTCGGTAAGATCGATGCATTATTTTGGAATACTTCTGGTGCCCTTGGGCAAGCAGTACTCACATTCTGTGGTCAAAACTTTGGCGCAGGCAAAATTGACCGTGTAAAAAAAGGTATTCGTATAGGCATCTTCATCTACTTTATCGGTGCTGGAACAATTTCACTTGTCTGCTACTTTGGTGGGGATTTCCTATACCATTTATTCACACAAGATACAGAAGTTATTCGCATAGGTATGGATATTTTAAAATTCATTTGTCCACTATGGGCAACATTCTGTTTTGTAGAAATATTATCTTCCAGTATTCGTGCCTGTGGAGATTCTCTTATACCAATGATCATCACCGCAATTGGTATTGGTGCTTTCCGTATTGGTTGGATTCTATTTTATCCATCCACAACAATATTTGACACGCTGATTTGTTATCCAATATCATGGGTAATGACAAGTATCTTCTTCCTTGTGTATTACATACAAGGTGGTTGGTTAAAGAAAAGTCTAAAACAAAGGGAAAAAATTTTCGAATCAACGAATATCTAAAAAAAACAGGTTCAATGAACCTGTTTTCCTATGCCAAAACGTTAAATGCCATGACAACAACGCCCAATATCACAAGTATAATGCCTGTAGCACGATTCAAGGTTTTCGCAGAAGCCTTGTTTGCAAATACCGCTGCAATGCGTGCCCAAACCAACGTAAACATAATACATAACACCCAAGTCAATATATCCGGCATACCACCAATCGCAAAGTGTGAAACAGCACCCGTCAAAGCAGTAAACGTCATAATAAACACACTTGTTCCAACAGCTGTTTTTAATTCATAACCAAGTACACTTGTTAAAATCAACAGCATCATCATACCGCCACCAGCACCGATAAAACCACAAATAAACCCAATAATCACACCACAAACTACTGACTGAATTGCACGCTTTTTCACAGAAACATTTTCCATAGACTCTTTTGTGGTCATAACTGGTTTCACAATAAATTTAATACCAAGCAAAAAAGTCATAAATACAGAAAAATTTCCCATCGTTGTAGAAGGCAACAAAGAAGAAACATAGCTGCCTACAACAGTAAACACGAGGACACTTACCATCATAATCAAGCCATTGCGAATATCTAAATTCTTATTTTTACCATATGTATACGCTGAAATGGCACTAGCTAATACATCTGAAGACAAAGCTATTCCAACCGCCATATATGGATCAATATGTAAGAATGTAATCAACATCGGTGAAATCACTGCTGCCGCACTCATTCCAGCAAATCCAGTACCTAGTCCAGCACCCATCCCCGCAAAAAAGGTAATTAAAATCGTCCATAAAATATTCATACTATTCCTCCATGATCCTATCAAGATTCCTATCTATTTTTGAAAAACTCTCTTGCATAGCTTCCATTTCCATTTGTGTTAAACCACTAAATAAATCTAAAACAAATTGTTGCTGTACTACATGACCTACATCCACAATGCGTTTAGCATTATCTGTCACATGCAACTCAATTTTTCTCCTATCCCCTGCAACACACTTTCTTTCTAAATACCCTTCCTTTACCAATCTATCAACATTTATCGAAACCAAATTTGCTTTTAATTTCCGCACTTCTACAATATCTCTTGCACTTTTATACTTTGGATTATTTGAAAGGAACATCAAAATATCGAACGCTGTTTGAGGCAAATTAACTTCCTTGCATATTTCTTTACAACGCTTTGTATAACACTGTTGAATCTTATATGCAAATTCAATATCAAAGTTCATAATATCTCCATTTTTGAATAGTTCATTTTTGAACTATTCAACTATAACCCCAGCAACAGCAAAAGAAAAGGACCGCTTTTATACAAAGTGATCCCATTGTATATTATGATTTATCTCAACCAGTACTACGCGAGCACATTGTATTAAAACAACCAAAGTACTCTTATTTCATTCTTCAAAGTATAGAAATAACAACAAACTTACATTTTCCAGTTGCAGAAAAATAAAGAACCATATTTTCTTCTCTCTTCTGTTGTGTCTAACAAATCGTATATGTGTATGTATAACTTTCTTATAGTTAGCACTTTACAGCCAAGGACAAAGCTCCAACTCGTACAATCCATATGAACGATTTATGCCGATTTTCTATTCTTTCACAATGAATAAAGCATCTTATGTAAAACGTTTATTACCTAATTGATTCAGTCTATTTAAAAATATGTTTTATTCCCTAGTGAGCAACACTACCGTCTCCACGTGAACTGTTTGTGGGAACATATCACACGGCTGCACTTTTTCTAGTTTATATCCATTTTCTGTAATAATTTTCACATCTCTAGCTAAAGTAGCAGGATTGCAAGAAACATAAACAAATTTCTTCGGTGCTATTTTGAATATTGCATCTAATGTTTCTTTAGAACAACCCTTTCTTGGTGGATCAACAATCAATGCATCTACTTTGATTTTCGAACGAATAATCATTTGCGCACCCTTTCCAGCATCCGCATTTACAAACTGAATATTATGCACATCATTTGCTTCTGCATTGATTTTTGCATCTTTTATCGCATCCTCAACTATTTCAATACCATAAACTTTTTTTGCTTTTTTCGCACCAATGATTCCCATCGTTCCCGTTCCGCAATATAAATCCAATAACGTTTCTTTTCCAGTTAGCCCCGCATATTCTAGTGCTGTAGCATATAATACACGTGTAGCATAAGGATTAATTTGAAAAAATGAACGCGCATGGATTCTAAAACGACAACCCAGTAATTCTTCTTCAATATATGGTTTACCTGCTAACAATATTTCTTTTCCATCTAATATCACATTATCATCTCTGCGATTCACGATACACGACAAAGATTGAACTTGTGGATATGTTTTCTGAATATCTTCTACTAAACGAGAAGAATTATCGAAAGGCCAATTTCTAACGACCATGCAAACCATCACTTCACCACTAACATGTGCATGCTTGATCAATACATGACGAATTTCTTTTGCACAATGCAGGTTTGTAAATTCCTCGCGGAAAAAATCTGTTAGTTCATTAGACAATTCTGTTTGAACATGACAGGTATCATAACATACCACACGATTTGTATGATTTTGATAAAATCCCATTTCAACTTTTCCTTTGTTGAGTTGTACTGGAATTTGCACTTTATTTCTATAATTCCAATGTGGCTCCTCTTTCAAAATCGGCAGTGGTTCAATCTCCATCCCTGCATTCTTTCGAAAACATGCCTTCACTTTTTCCATTTTAAATTCGCGTTGAGCGTAGTCATCCATATGTTGTAACTGGCATCCACCACAAGGCCTAAAAACAGAACAAACCGGTTCAACACGATGTTCACTAGGTTTCAATATTTTAACAACTCTTCCATATCCATAGTTGTTTTTCATTTTTGTGATGCCAATTTCTGCTTCTTCTCCAACAATCAAACCTGGAACAAATATCACAACACCATCAATTCTTGTTACACCTGCACCATCATCTGTATAGCCAGTACAAGTAACTGTAAATATATCATTTTTCTTCATTTCCATAATTTTTCTTTATTCAATAAAAGGGACTATAACAAGTCCCTTATTTCTATTGCTCTTCAGACGCCTCATCACCATCCGATGGTACTTCTTCACTTCCTGTGATTTCACCACCATTTGCTTGTGCTTCAGCACTAGCACTTGCTGCGGCTTGACGATCCAGAACATCTTGTCTCAATTGATCAGCAATTTCTTGATTCTTAGCTACAGAAACAGTCTGCTTTTGAGGTTCAGACATATTAGAAGTCTTTGTATCAATAACATATACAAAATTCTCACCTTCCGTATCTTCTCTTTCAGGCTTTGTATACACATGAATTTCTAGATCATACTGTTTCTTATCATCTGTCTTTGTAAAATAAACAGATGGATCAAGAATAGAAGCAACCGTGTTATACACTTCATCAGCTTTTGCATTACAAGTTTCTTCGTTTGCATCATCTGCTACATCCACATACACACGCAATGTAGCAGTCTTCATTGTAACAGACGCATCATCTTGTCCACTCAATCCTTTAACTGCCGATTCAACTTTTTTCAGCTGTTCTTTTGTAATTGCTGGATCAAGATCCCCTTCAAAACGATTTCCTAGAACAGGCGTACCTGTATCCATACTAGAAGAGAACAAGATCCAACCAAGTACAACAAATGGTGCAAGTACAAGAATCAAACAAATTGTAAACAAGATACCTGTACGATGCGTATTTTTCTTTTTCTTAAGAGACGCCCTTGTCTCTTTCTTTTTCATAAACTTTCTCCGTTCTTCTATTTTAAACTCTTTGAAAGCATTTGACTACTCACCAATACGCTTCTGCAACTCTTCTTTGATCAACTTATTGACCATTCCACCATTTGCCTGCCCTTTAGACTTTTTCATAACTTGCCCCATCAAGAATCCAAGTGCTTTATTTTTACCATTCTTGAAATCTTCAATAGCCTGTGGGTTTTCATCTAAAGCTTCTTTTACCATTGCTTCAATAGCCCCTGTATCACTAACTTGTTTCAAGCCCTTTTTATTTGCCACTTCTTCAGGATCTTCGCCATGCATCATTTCATCCACAACTTGTTTTGCCTGTGCATTAGAAATTTTACCATCTTCAATCATACCAACTAATTTAGCTAATGAAGCTGGCTGCAAATCACAATCTGTAATTGTCTTTTCATTCGTATTTAACCAAGCACTTACTTCTGAAAGCAACCAGTTACAAGCCAATTTGGCATTCTTTGTATACTGCATAACTTCTTCAAAGTATTCACTCATTTCCTTGTTAGAAATTAAGATAGCTATATCATGTGCACTCAAACCATAGTCTTTAGAATATCTTGCTTTACGAGCTTCTGGCAATTCAGGCATATGCGCTTGAATATCCGCAATCCATTCATCTGCCAAGCGAATTGGGAAAATATTTGGCTCTGGAAAGAACTTATAGTCAACGTTGCTTTCCTTAGAACGCATAGCAATTGTCGTTCCTGTTTTCTCATCAAATCTTCTTGTCTGCTGAATGACCTTTTCACCATTTTCAAGCAATTCTTTTTGGCGCTTGATTTCATAATCTACTGCTTTACCAACATGTGAAATAGAGTTGATATTCTTAATTTCACACTTTGTTCCAAGAACACCGCTGCCCTTTGGAGAAATAGAAACATTGGTATCACAACGCATAGAGCCTTCTTCCATCTTGCAATCAGAAACTCCAATATAATACAAAGTTTGGCGCAAAGCTTCTACATAAGCTTCTGCCTCTGCACCAGAATGCATATCAGGTTCTGATACGATTTCAATAAGAGGTGTCCCTGCACGGTTAAAATCTAACAAAGAAAATTTTGTTAAATGGAACTGTTTTGCTGTATCTTCTTCCATGTGGATTCGATTAATACGAATCTGTTTTTTTCCTGCTTTAGTTTCAATATCTACATACCCATTTCTTCCAATTGGATGAAATTGCTGTGTAATCTGAAATCCCTTTGGTAAATCAGAATAATAGTAATTCTTTCTATCAAATTTCACTAATGGATCAATTGTCAAATGCAGTGCCGTACAAGCCATTACAGCCTTACGAACTGCTTCTTTATTTACTTCCGGTAATGTTCCAGGATGCCCAAGATCAATTTCATTTACGCAAGTATTTGCTTTACGCCCAAATGAAGTAGGTGCACCAGAAAACATCTTCGTTTTTGTTTTGAGCTGACAGTGAATTTCAATACCAATCGTAACATCGTATTCCATTTTATTTCACCTCCGCTTTCAAGTCTTTATAACCTGTTATTTCTTCTATTGCTAAACCAATATTAAACATTTCGGATTCACACCAAGCTTTTGTTGTAATATTCACACCAATTGGACAGCCCTCTGTAAATCCCATAGGAACTGTCATTGAAGGATATCCTGAAAAGTTTCCCATCGCAAGATAATTTTCTACAATGAGATATTCATCAGAAAGCTGATCACTTAACTGATCCTGATCTTCTTCTTTATTGATAAACGGTGCAATATTTCCACTTGCCGGAGCAACAATTGCATCATAATCCTTAAAGCAATCATCCATTGCATTTACAACAACTCTTCTAACTTTCTGTGCTTTTCTAAAGACTCTTTCTTGATTTTCTTCAAACAAGCCATAAGAACCGATAACAAATCTTCTACGAATCAATGGGCCAAATCCCTTCGTTCTAGAATTTGTCATAATAGCTTCCATATCTTCTCCATCTTCTCGAACACCAAAACGGATACCATCCAAATTAGAGTCATTGGATGTTGCCTCACAATTGGCAATAATGAAGTATGCAGGAAGAATGGCACGCATCATATCGTTATCAAAATCATACACATCAACAATAGCGCCTTTTTCTTGTAATTTATCCATCAAATTCTGAAACATTTTAACTGTTTCTGGATTAGAAATATTCTTTACGACATTTCCAATGACCGCAATCTTCTTTCCACGAATATCACTATTCAAAAGTGCAGTATAATCAGGAACTTCTCTAGTTGAAGATGTCATATCTCTTTCATCTCTACCAGAAAGTACCTTCAATGTTTCTGCCGCATCTTCAATAGATCTCGTAAAGTAGCCAACATGATCCAATGAAGAAGCATACTGGATAATACCATAGCGAGAAATTCTGCCATATGTTGGTTTTACACCAACGATTCCGCAAAAACTAGCAGGTTTTCTTACAGAATCACCCGTATCTGAACCAATTGCCATTGGCACTACACCAGAAGCAACCAAAGCCGCTGATCCACCAGAAGAACCGCCTGTCATTCTTCTTGTATCCCATGGATTGTATGCAGGACCTGTAAAACAAGTTAAGTTTGTACCACCCATGGCCAACTCATCCATAGAAGCTTTAGCGATACATACTGCACCAGCTTTTTTTAATTTTGTCACAATTTCTGCATCATAAACAGGAACATAATTGCTTAGGATTCTGCTGCCAGCAGTTGTACGAATGCCTTTTGTATTCACATTGTCTTTCAATACAATAGGCACGCCTCTAAAAGCTCCATCTTCTGGCAATTCTTTTAATTGTTCTTCAGGATCAACAAATGTAATGACCGCATTCAATTTATCCTGTAAGGCCTGTGCTTTTTCATATGCCTCTTTTACTCTAACTTCAACATTAGATGTATCTTTTGCCATTTCTCTAATCATTTACTTAACCACCTTTGGAAGCACGAAATGCCCCTCTAATTTTTTTGTAACATTACTCATTGCTTCTTCTTGCGTAATAACATTGCTAGGCTCGTCTTCTCTTAAAAATGTTGTAGGTGCTTCAAATGGATACACCATTTCTTCAACACCATCTGTATTTACCGCATCCAATAATGCCATTTGACTCTCTAATGTACCAAATTCACGAACGATGCTATCTGCTTCTTCATCTGACAAATCAAACATAAGATGATGTGCCAATGTCTTGAAGTATTCTCTATCCTTTTTTTCTTCCATCATATTTATACCTTCTTCAACAAGTAACAATTTTATCGTTATATAGCCTTTTTTTCAACTCATGAATATACCTTCACACCAAAATAACATTTTTATACACACAAAAGCACTTCACTTCCAATCTCTCTCATCTTTGTTAAAATACAATCATGAACAAAGTACATGAACAAAATATAATCCACTGCCAATTCAAGAACGATAATAGCCTCTGTACATCACATATTCGTTTATTCAAAGCACT
>CALBJM010000203.1 GCA_937893225.1 uncultured Erysipelotrichaceae bacterium
TCCTTCTTCATCCATCAGCGTATATTCTTTTGAAACGATTTTTACAATTCTTGCTTTCATGAATTTCCTTTAATAATAATAGAGCGTAATATAGTTATTTTCTTTTTGTATATAAGATGTACCAGAAGCAGGATCACAAGAAATTACAACACCCACTTGTAATTGTTCAATTTCTTCTTGACTCATTTGTGTCGTATCTCGATTACTTGTTCGAACGATTGCACCCATAGTTTCCAATTCCCTTTGTGCAGAGTTGATATCCATACCAATGATATCTTCTGGGATCGTAATTGTTGGATATGTTGCATAGACAAGTGTAATTTCACCTGGTTTCTCTGGATTAAACATTGTACCTGGCGTTAATTTTTCTTGTCGAATGATCGTACCACCTTCTTCTGTAGAATCTTCAGAAACAATATTCACATTTAAATTTGGGTATTTTTCATTCAGTTCTTTTTTTACACTTGTAATGTTTTTACCAACATAGTTTTCACATTCCACGCCTTTTCCAGATGAAGCTGTGATTTTAATTGTCGTACCATCCGATACTTCACTACCTCCTTGCGGATCTGTAGATATAACCGTTCCCTCATCCATATCGTTGGTTAATTCATACGTAATATCCGAAGTGTCAACATCTAATCCTGCTTTTTTGAGCTCTTTTTTTGCTTCATCTAAACTCATACCTTCTAAATTTGGTACAGTGGTATTTTGTGGAAAAAAGTTAAAAATTAAAGCAGCTACGATTCCAACTATAGCAATTGCCGCAAAGATGATGAGCAATATTTTCGTTCTTTTTTCATTTTTTAATTGTTCTTCTTTTCTCAATTCAGCATTTGCTCGTTTTTGAGAGGCTGTGAATGGTTTTGCTTTTTCCGATTTTTCTTCCGGTTGTTCTTGTTTTGTTTTTTTGAGATTTTCATGCAAAACGAGTTTTTTTTCATTGAGACGTTCTGGGCGCAAGCATGTAGAAACATCTTGCAACATTTCTTTTGCACTACGATAGCGGTGATCTGGATCTTTCGCAGTTGCACGTGTGATAATATTTGCAACGCTTTGCGGAACCGCTGTGTTTACCATACGTACATCAGGCATTGGTTCTCGCATGTGCTTTAAGGCAATTTGTACAGCCTGATCAGCTTTAAATGGAACATCTCCAGCCAACATTTCATACAATACGATACCTAATGCATAAATATCTGATTGTGGAGATGCTTGTTCACCTTTTGCTAATTCTGGTGCTAAATAGTGTACAGACCCCATAACATTATTGGCTTGCGTCAACTGCATTGAACCTTTTGCGGTAGCAATCCCAAAATCAAGTATCTTTACAGAACCATCCGCTTTTAAGATCACATTTTGTGGTTTTATATCACGATGAATAATACCTCTAGCATGTGCTTCTGCTACAGCAGAACACAATTGCTTCATAATATCCACTGCTTCTTCATTGACAAGAGGTCCTCTTGAACGAATGACTTGTTTCAAAGTTTTAC
>CALBJM010000204.1 GCA_937893225.1 uncultured Erysipelotrichaceae bacterium
CCAAATTGCATGTCCTTTTTCTAATATATGGTTTTCTTCAGAAACCATTTCATATAATGCATTAGCCAAGCCAGTTATTATACCGCTAACAGCTGCACAAACCAAATCATGTCCAAAATCTGCACTATTGGCATGACCTTTGACTTCAATAGATTCGTAATGCGTATTGTGTTTGACGGTAATGCGAATCATTGATTAAGCCTCAATAGCTTCTACAGTCAACTTTGTATATGGCTGACGATGACCCTGTCTTCTTCTTGTAGAGCCCTTCTTTGCCTTATACTTGAAGATTCTGATTTTCTTTTCTTTGCCCTGCTTAACAACCTTAGCAGTAACCTTAGCACCTTCTACATATGGTGTTCCGATCTTTGTGCTTTCATTGCTAACAAGAACAACCTTGTCAAATACTACTTCTTCACCAGCTTCTACATCCAACTTTTCAACGTAGATTTCCTGGCCAGCTTCAACCTTGAGCTGCTTTCCGCCTGTTTCGATAATTGCGTACATTAACTACACCTCCTGACATTTATCATAAGACGCGCCATTAAGGGGATGACATTCATGCTTAAACCCTTTTTTGTGCGGTTACAGACCTCGTGGGAGGGCTGATAACGCATTAATTCTACACGTTAGTTATGCTTGCGTCAATGTTTAATTACAGTAATTTTTTAACTCTTTTTGCGTATTTCTTTCTTTCTTTTTCACTGCAATTTGACAGAGACGTTAATTCAGCATAGATTTTCAATTTTTGCTTAGTTGTATAAGATGTATCCAACTCTACACATTTTACAGCTTCATTGACCACATCCATCAATTCTTGTTCACCAAATCGTTCTGCACCGTCAATATTTACTTCAAATTGTGCAGATGTTTGTTTATTGTGATATGCCATTTTATGACTTAGAGGAATTCTTCCTCTTCCTTTCTTTGATAAACGGATATAACTTCTTGTTCATCTAATGCTTTTTCCAACATTGGCTCATAATCAAACATAGATTCGTAGTGTTCACTCTTTTCACTTGTTGGATGTGTAACAGGATTTTTAGGATCAAAGATCGTACAACAATCCTCAAAAGGAAGGATACTAGTTTCATATGTGCCAATCTTTCTTGCTAGATCAATAATTTCAACTTTATCAAAACATACAAGTGGTCTCAATACAGGCATATTGATCGTTTCATTAATTACCGCAATAGACTCAAGTGTCTGTGAAGCAACCTGTCCTACAGATTCACCTGTACCAATTGCTAAACAATGATTTGCTTTCGCACAACGCTCAGCTAGGCGATACATCATTCTGCGCATGATCGTAACCGCATATGGATCACCAGCTGTTTTATAGATTGCAAGTTGAATATCCGTGAAGTTAATAACATGTACTTTCATCTGTCCTTGATATTCGCTTACCATCTCAGCAAGTTTTAAGACTTTGTTTCTTGCTGCTTCAGAAGTATAAGGCGGAGAAGCAAAATGAATAGCTTCAACATATAACCCACGCTTCATCAATTCATAAGCAGCTACTGGAGAATCAATACCGCCACTCAACAATAAAAGTACCTTACCATTGATACCTGCAGGATATCCTCCAGCACCTTTGATCTTATCTGAAGTAATGTATGTATATTTTTCGTGGATTTCTACACGAATCAACAATTCTGGTGCATGTACATCTACTTTTAAATCTGTATTGTGTAAGATTTCTCCAGCACAGGCACGATTGATTTCATCAGATACCATTGGAAAAGATTTATCATGACGCTTTGCCATCATCTTAAATGTTTTTTTATTAGATTCTTTCGCAATACGCAAACACGTTTGTTTGATAGCGTCAATATCACTATCGACTTTTTCCGTAAAAGAAAAAGAAGAAATACCAAAAACTCTTTGTAATTTTGCACTGATTTCATCTGTATTTTCATCCGTTAACTTAATATAGATACGGTCATGTGTCTTTTGATATGTAAGAGCAGGATAGTCACGTAAAGCATATTTCACATTATGATACAAACGCGTAATAAAATCTTTACGATTCTTTCCCTTCGTAGAAAGTTCTCCATAACGGATCAAAACAGTATCATATTTAACCATATTGTTTGATAACTCCTTTCAAGGCTTCTAAAAACTGATCTACTTCTTCCAATGAATTATGGTAAGAAAGAGATATACGAATACAAGAAGATGCACGTTTTTCACTATATCCCATCGCTAAAAGTACATAGCTAGGGTTCATGCTCTTTGAATCACATGTTGATCGCGCACTCACCATAAATCCAGCTTCATTTAATGCATTTTGCATAACTTCACTTGGAATGTTTTCGTAAGAAAAGTTAATCGTTGAAGGAATTGCATTTGCTGGTGAGTTGATTTCCACACCGGGAATTTCTTGCAATCCTTGTACAAGACGATCATGCATCTGCACAATATCTGCATGATACTTCTTTCCATTTTCTAAAGCTAAGCGTAAGGTTTTCGCAAAAACCATATCTACTACAGCATTGCTCGTTCCCCCACGCAATCCGAATTCTTGTTCTCCTCCATTGATCAATGGAACAAAAGGTACAAATGTCTTTTTCACAAGAATTCCTGAACCTTTTAAGCCTTCTAATTTGTGCGCAGAGATGGATGCAAGATCAACATTATGAAGATCGATTTCTACTTTTCCTATAGCTTGTGTTAAATCTACATGCATGTATGCATGAGAGTGTTTCTTTACATATTCACTAATTTCTGGGATTGGATTGATTGAACCCGATTCATTGTTCACACACATAATAGAAACGATTGCTGTATCCTCATCCAGTGCATCTTTTACTTGCTGCAGTGTTACGCAGCCATCGTGATTTACTGGAAGATACGTAAGACGGTATCCAAAAAGTTGTTCCATTTGTTTGCAACAATTCATAATGGATGAATGTTCTACATTTGTTGTAATAATATGTTTCTTTTCTCTATTTGCAGCACAAACACCTTTAATAGCAGACGTATTGGATTCTGATGAACCTGAAGTAAAAATAATATCCGACGCCTGTACTCCCAAAAGCCCGGCGATTGCTCGACGGGCCTTTTCCAACATACTGTTGATTTCAATTCCTTCATTATAGATAGACTCTGAATTAACATAGTACTTCTCTAACAAAGAAATATAGCTTTTCAATACATCGGGATGAATATTTGTTGTGCTGGCATTGTCAAAATAAACTCGATTAAGCACCTTTAGAATTCTCCTTGATCATATATTCATAGTTACCTGGATGGATCTTTTCAATCGTTGCAATAGCAATCGTCAAAGCCTTAGTATATTCACCATTTCTAAAGCACAACTCACTACGTGTCAATTCAGAATCAATATCTGCATAAGTCGATCTATAGCGATTTCCAAAAACGATTGTATTTTCAACCATAACAACAGTTCCTACGACATTATTGACATTGTTATACAACTTATAAATGAAGTCCAAAGCTTCTTGAAGCGTTGCATTTAAAAGTTGCATATTAATAGGACTTTCTTTCATAAGCCCATCTAATGAACGGATATATTCATATGCTTTCCGCATATCATCTTCATATTGTTCGCTAATATTTGGAAGCTTGTATTTACGAATCTTCACTTGCATCAAATTCATAATGATCTGTAGCTTTGTCAATTGTTTGCTTGCACGATCCTCATCTCCTGTAGCCAATTCAATACGACTCTTCATATCTGAGAAAGCATGATTCACAAAAGATAATTTCTGATTCAAATCCGAAATATTTACAACGACCATCGTAGCAGGCATAGAATAATTCTTTTCTGTATCTAGTACAGAAGTACGCAAACCATTCAATTGTTTCAAAGCATCTGCTTGTTTTTCTGCTTCTGCACGCATTGATCCTAAGCCATATTTTTCACTTGAAGAAGAAAGTTCAGAAACGACAAAATTTGCAATTTTATTTGTATCATCAAACAATTCTTCTGTTTCACGTGTTAAGCTGCGCATGTGATCATAAGCTGTAGATTCAGCATGAATAGAC
>CALBJM010000205.1 GCA_937893225.1 uncultured Erysipelotrichaceae bacterium
ACCATCATCTGTGTTGTAATAATAGATATGATGTTCACTTGCCATAGATTGCATTGCATCGTTTACCATTTTAACATGTTCACTCACTTGTTCATCCGTTAAACCACTAATACTTCTAGGATGATAGGAAGACATTATATAAATATGACATGTTGGATTATTCTTTTTGATTTCGTCTATTATCGAAGAATATGTTTCTTTCCATGCATCAAAATTATCAGAACGAATTTCATTGATACCTAAAAAGATATAGATATTTTGCTTTTGTGTTGTTGTTAATAACGTGTATAAAGAAGCATCCCCAAACTCAGCTTGCATGTCTGGATTTAACATGTCATACACACGATATAAGCTCAATGACTCACAATACCAAACTTGTGCACCTTTATCACGTAATCCACTATATAAATAGACAGATCCCATTCTGGAATCTCCTCCAAAAAAAGTATCTTGGAAATATGCGTCTTCTATTGGTTGATCTGTAGCAGGAACTGGTTTTGAATAATCATAATAATTTATCGTTCTACAATGATATTCGTGCGTAGTCGTAGAAGTTGCTTCTGCTTGGCTTGTTGCAGGTGCGCTGCACCCAGACAATAATGAAGTGGCAAGTAATGTTAATACAATATTTTTTTTATGCATATATAGACCTTCTTTCCTATTGGTCAAATAGATCATTGGCTTCATCTTCATTTTTAAATTCTGGTAAATCTGGAAGTTCATCTAAACTCAATAATTTGAAAGCATCCATAAATTCATCCGTTACAGAATACAAAAATGGTCGACCTGGAGCATCACTTCTACCATCTTCTTTAATGAAACCTCTTGCTTCTAATTTACGAATCATAACATCTGCACCTACACCACGTATTTCTTCTATTTCAACACGTGTAATAGGTTGTTTGTAAGCAATAATTGCCAATGTTTCCATAGCAGCATTCGATAATTTGGAAATTTTATCAAGTGAGAATAATTTTTTAGCAGCTTCATGTACAAAAACTTTTGATAAAAAGCGATAGCGATTGCCAAACCTCTCAATTTCAAACCCCCTATTATCATCCGTATAATATTTTTGTAGAGAATCAAATAATTCCTCTACTTTCTTTTCTGAAATATCCATTGCTTTAGAAGCTTGTTGCACCGTTATTCCATCATCACCTACTAAAAATAATAGTCCTTCTAAAATTGCAGACAGGCGAGCATCATTTTCAACTTGTGCAAGACGTGCTTCTTCTTCCTGTTGAATCGTTGGGTCCATGCTGAGTTGAACTGGTTTTTCGGATTCAGTTTGAGAAGCTATTGTTGTATTCTTTTCTTCATCCATTCTCTTTTCCTCCTCTTGTAAACCATATCTTTTCATTTTCGTCTACTGTAAAGATGAGCGTGTGTTGTCTAGCTAGGTCTAGTACAGACAAAAATGTAGCGATAAACATAGGTACATCGTGTACATCTTCTAATAAATTTTCAAAACAAAACGTTTCTGGTAATTTATCCAACATGGCTCGAACTTCAAGTTCTCTA
>CALBJM010000206.1 GCA_937893225.1 uncultured Erysipelotrichaceae bacterium
TAATTTAATCCTTGCCCCAATTTTTGAAATGCAGGGTCTAATCGCGTATAATCCAAGGAATTTACTCTTTTATCGTATAAAATACTTCTGAGGTATTCAAATAATAGATCACAATTTTTCTTTTCATCCATCACTGACATCCTTTTGGATCAACATGAAATCTACACACGCGATCGCCAGTTGCCCAACAATCCACTTCTACAGCTTCATACTCTTTCCCCATAAAAAGAGAAATAATCCCCGCTATAAATCCTTCATCATAGTTGCACACTGTTTCACCAAGTACTGGTAAACCAGAACAATCAGCATCTTCAGCAACTGTCAAAATAATCTTTCCGCTCGCTTCATCAATTTTTTCAATACGTAATACACCTATTCTAAATTCTTCCATCGTTTTCTGTAATTGGGAAATAAATGCATCCAATGGTTGATTCAGATTCAAATACTTTTTCGCAAAATATTCACCTGCCATTTTTCCTGCACTTCTAAAAATAGCAATTTGTGTTTCCTTGTCATAACGATTACGTAATTCAATCTTCAAAGAATACTCCAACAACCTATAAACCTCTACTGGTAATTGATTACCTAGATTTTCTCTTCCATCTTCAGTATTGCCCAATATAGAATCTAAAGATTCTGGCTTTGCATTTTCCAAAAAAATATTCTTCATACACTAAAACCTCTAACATCATTCTAACATGTTTATAACCGAAAAAAGGAACCACTAAACGTGATTCCAACAATCTAAGCATTTTTCCTTGAAAATCTTTCAATCCTTCTTCAATAGCTTCTGATATGTTGCATTTATCACAAATGCCCCTAATGGTGCAGTTAAAAGAATTGAACATACAGCCACTGTTAATACAACTTTTCCACACGCTAATCCCATAGCCATTGGAATAGAACCGATTGCTGCTTGCACGGTTGCCTTTGGCGTATACGCAAGCATACAAAACAAACGCTCTTTTTTATCCAACTGCGTTTTTGTTACACAACAATACACACCCATCATACGGAACACTAGCGCACCAAGAATGATCAAGATTGCTGAGACACCTGAAGCTAATGCATAATGAATATCCACAGCTGCCCCAACTAATGCAAATAACAACACTTCTGCACATATCCATAGCTCAGAATAAGAAGCTGAAATTGTTTTAGAAATAGCAGGATCTTGAAAATGAATCACTGCGCTCATTGCCATAATTGCCAACAATCCAGAAAATCCAAACCAACCTGTACAAGCATCTTCCACTGTCACAAGAAGAAATGAAATACACAATAATGTAATGACTTTAACTGTATTACGCATATCTACTTTCTTAAAAAATACATGTAAAAGCAAGCCTAAAACAACACCCACACCAATGCCGCTCAAAATAGAAGTTGGAATACGCAAAAAACTGATTGCTTGAAAAGATCCACTGGATGCTAAAGACGTAAAAGCAGAAAACAACACGATAACAAACACATCATCTACTGAAGCTCCAGCCATGATCAATTGTGGTATTCCTTCACGGACGCCATATTTCTCGTCTATCAATTTCAACATATTTGGTACAACGACTGCAGGTGAAACTGCCGCAAGTACCGATCCCATGATCAAAGAATCTAGTAATGAAAGATGCAAAATGACTGGTCCTAAACAAGCAAAACCAAGAATCTCAAAAGTTGCTGGTAGAAAACACATCAATATTGCCGGTCTGCCAACTTTTTTTAATGCATCAATATCCAGATTCAAACCAGCACGCAACAAAATAATGATCAACGCTATTTTGCGCAATGCACTAGAAGCATCTAAAATAGACGCATCGATCCAATTTAAACAATACGGGCCTAATATGATTCCCGTAAGCATAAAGCCAAACAGTGCTGGAAATTTTATCTTTTTACACAAATCCCCTAATGCTAGACCACACAAAAACAACAAAGCAAAACTCAATAACATAAACCCTCCTGGTATGCAGAAAAGAAAAAAGCTGATCTTTCTGCATCATAAAAAACATGCAGAAGTCATCAGCTTGAATAAGCGGTTCGGAATTTCTTCCTGGAAGACATCATTTCCATGGACGATTATACATCAATTCAAAAAACTTAACAATACAACTTTTGCTTCTGTTGCACATACAACAACAGTCTTACCATGCCTAAATGTATGAAAGCTTTGGTTAACTTCCATATGCATCGTCTTATCACAATGCAAGATTGCACACTTTCCTTCTAAAACAGAAAAGATCATATTTCTATCTTCTTCAATTTCAAAACGACTATTTTTCCCAAATGTTAAAATATCCATAGTAAAAAACTGATCATTAATAATACGCTTTTCAACAACTTGTGATTCTTTTATTTCACTATGTTTCAAAAAAGTACCTGTATCACCTATATGTAACGTATCTATCAAATTTGTTGTATAACGTAATCGCATAATTGTAAAAACAGTATCTACATTAACATATAAACCACACAATGTCTGACATGGCCTGATCCAAAAGTCGCCTGGACGAAGAACGATTTCTTTATATGTTTTGTCTTTTTCGTATACTTGAATATGTACTTCACCCACATTACAAGTATATATTGCTAAGTGATGAAATCTTTCTGGTGAACAAGATGTTCCTGCGCCCATAGAAAAGTGTGTTAGACGATATCCATTTTGCTTATATATCGTATTTTCAATAATTGTGTGAGGCTGAGGCGCATTGTTTTTGTCTATAAAATAGACCTCTTCAATTCTCTTCATTTGATTTTCTCTTTCTACGAATCCGATTCAGATTTCTTTCAAAAGATCCATTATTCAATAATTCTGCTACAACAAGCTGCATATATTCACTCACTGTACAAGAACGAAATGATTGTGTCTGCTCGTAATTCTTTAATAATTCTCTTGGTAATATCATATAACCAATTCGAATAGATGACGAGATAGTTTTTGTAAAAGTATTCATATAAATAACAATAGAAGGGTCTAAAGAATATAATGTCTCAGCTGTTTTAATGGAGTGTGTAAATTCAGACTCATAATCATCTTCTATGATCCAAGCGTCTCTTTCTTGTGCCCAACGAATATATTCTCTTCTTTTAGAGGCATCTGTTGTAGATCCAGAAGGAAATGAATGATATGGCGTAACATGCAAGATCGTTGCTGGTGTTCGTTTTAATTCAGAAGATACTATTCCATTTTTTCCCAATTGCAATGCATCTACTTTTACGCCTCCAGCACGATATATACACTTGATTTTTTCATATCCCGGAAACTCTACGCCATAGATTCTACTTCTTCCTAAAAGATCGACAAGCAAAGAATATAAATATTCACTGCCAGCACCAATAATGATTTGATCACTATCGACATCTAGATCTCTTGTTCTTCGCAAATAATTTGCTATAGCATTCCGTAATTGAATATTGCCTTTTCCTTCGCTATGATTAGGTAATTGCGCAGGCATCAAGGTCAAAACTTTACGACACGCTTTAGCAAATACAGTTACAGGAAAATCCTGTCTGCCATTTTCTTCAACAGGTTTGATTTCATCATGGATATCACTTTCAAACACATCTCCTTCTCGATATGTAACAAAATACCCACTTCTTTGTTTAGATTCAATGTAGCCTTCATCAACCAATAATTCATATGCATGTTCTACAGTAATCACACTTACATCTTCTTCTAGTGCTGTCTGTCTTTTAGATGGTATTTTATTGCCATATGCATAACTTCCATGAATGATTTTCTGTTGTATATGTTTGTATACAGTAATATAAGCTTTTGTTTTCATTTATGAATATTATAAACAAAATTTATAATTCTTTGACAATTACAATATTCTGTTGTACTATCTTTCAGCCAAAACTTATGTGAATTTTTCTTGGATATATCCAATTTTTCGTCACATCTTCATGTGGCGTTTTTTTATGGGAGGAAGATTATGGATCAAACATATATGAAAGAGAAAAAGATATTGCCATTAGTATTATCAATGTCATTACCAATGGTATTGAGCATGTTAGTAAATGCTCTATACAACATTGTTGACTCGTATTTTGTCGCAAGAATATCAGAAAATGCCATGACAGCTATTTCACTTGTCTATCCTATTCAACTTGTTGTGACAGCAGTTGCGGTTGGACACGGTATTGGTGTCAATGCAGTTGCGGCTTTCTTTTTAGGAGCACAAGAAAAAGAAAAAGCAGATGATACAGTTTCTCTTGGCTTGGTATTATCCATTTTACATGGTGTCATATTGGTCTTTGGCTGTATTGCCATTTTAAGACCATTTGTATCTATGTTTACTAAAAATAGCGAAGTCATTGATGCAGCTGTATCTTATGGAACAATTGCTTTCTTGTTTAACTTACCAAATTCTATTGGGATAGCTTACGAGAAGATATTCCAAGCAGAAGGAAAGATGACAGTTAGCATGGTTGCCATGTTGATTGGCTGTATCACAAATATTATTTTAGATCCAATGATGATTTTTGGAATTGGCTTTCCTGCTATGGGTATCAAAGGTGCAGCACTTGCTACGGGAATCGGGCAAGCGTTGACATTGGTTGTCTATTTACTTGTTTATTTCATAAAAGGATCAACATTCCACATTCAATTTAAAAAGACTATATTTAATAAAAATATTTGTAAGAGAATCTATGGCATTGGAATTCCTTCAATGGTCAACCTTTCTCTGCCATCCATCATGATTACTTTGCTCAATGGTATATTAGCAGAATTTTCAGATCTATATGTCTTAGTACTTGGTATCTACTATAAGTTACAAACATTCATTTATTTGACTGTAAATGGTCTTGTGCAAGGTATTCGTCCTCTTCTAGGCTATAACTATGGTGCTGGAGAACATAAGCGTGTAAAAGATATCTTCTATACTTCTTTGACGATTGCCGCAATCATCATGTTGATTGGTACAGCAGTTTGTTGGGGATTCAGTGAACCATTGATGCACATATTTACCGCAAATCCTGAAACGATTCAAATCGGCATACAAGCATTGCGCATTATTAGTTGTGGCTTCTTGATTTAATCAATTTCTGTCATTGCTTGTGGAACACTAGAAGGACTTGGCAATGGAAATGCTTCTTTGATCATTTCTGCATTACGTTATATTATTTGCATTATTCCTATTGCATACTTGCTTTCAAAGATACTTGGTGCATCAGGTGTATGGCATGCATTCTGGGTTTCTGAATGTATTGCTTCCTTAGTATCTATATTCTTAATTCGTAAAACCATTCATTTCTAAAAAACTAGCAGATATTCTACACAAGAATATTTGCTAGTTTTTATTAATCTAATTTCAAATCCCCATCTTTGATCCAAGACTTCTTTTTCATATATACGCAAATCAATGTACTCAATATAGCTGGCAAAACAAAAGATATTAACACTAGACCTATCCAATGAAAACCATTAATAGCTATACCATCGTTGAGCCAACCAGTATACACACCAATTTGTCCAACCAATCCACATGTTCCCATTCCACTAGACACCGCAGGTCCATTCATTTCTAGATGAAATACACAAGTAGACAATGGCCCAGTGATTGCTGAAGTAATGATTGGCGGCAACCAAATCTTAGGATTTCGTAAAATATTTGGCATTTGCAACATACTTGTTCCAAGCCCTTGTGATACCAATCCACCAATTCCATTTTCTTTATAGCTCATACAGGCAAAGCCAATCATCTGTGCACAACACCCAGCAACCGCAGCTCCTCCTGCTAAACCAGTCAAACCAAGTGCAGCACAAATTGCCGCAGAAGAAATTGGCAATGTCAAAGCAATACCAACCAAAACAGAAACTACTATACCCATTAAAAATGGTTGCAACTCTGTAGCCCACATGATCAAATTTCCTATAGAACTAGCTACAGCCCCAATAGAAGGTGCAAACACTACACTTAATCCAACACCAACAAGAATCGTTACTGCAGGTGTTACAAGAATATCGATTTTTGTTTCTTTACTCACTAATTTCCCGATTTCACATGCTACGATTGCTATCAAATACACTGCCAATGGACCACCTGCTCCACCTAGTTCATTTGCAGCCCCACCAACACCAATCAATGAAAACAGCACAAGTTGCGGTGCATGTAAAGCATACCCAATAGACGCAGCCATTGTTGGCCCAGCTATTGCAGAAGCATATGTTCCTGCAGTCACTAAGAAATCTAAACCAATTTGTTGTCCAAGCGTTTTGATGATCGTTCCAATCAATAAAGATGCAAATAGCCCCTGTGCCATTGCACTCATTGCATCGATTCCATAACGATGTGCTGAAACAATAACATCTTTCTTTTTCAAGAATTCTTTTATTTGATTCATATCCATTCCCCTTTGATGGATAAGTTTACACCTATGTACATAAGTTACAAGAAAAAGTGGAACAAACAAATCTGTTTTCCCACCTATCTTTATTTTCTCTTCTTATGATCAATATATGTAGCCGCAGAAATTGCTGCAATATTTCCTTCACCCGCAGACTTAATAAACTGATATGGCAAACCAACAATATCCCCAGCTGCAAATAACCCTGGTAAATTTGTACGCATCTCACGATCAACTTTTACTGCATTGCCATCAACCGCTAATCCTGGCACTAATTGAGATGGAAATTGTGCTGCACGCAATACAAATACACAATCCGTGTCATAACTATTTTGATCTGTTACCAATGTATTTGCTTTCATCACACCTTGAATTTCAATTGGTTTTTCATGTATCACAGTTATATTTTCATGTTTAAAAACTGTCTCTGTTTTATATAACGGAATGTAATTCACATGTGCACAAACTTCTCCTAAGAACGCAGCTTCACTTTCTTCTTCGCTCGATTCACCAATAACTGTTACATTCTTACCTTTATACAAAGGAGCATCACATGTCGCACAATACGAAACCCCTCTTCCAAGGAATTCATTTTCTCCTGGATATGGTTTTCCTGCAACCACGCCGCTCGCTAAAATAACTGTCTCTGCTTCCGCAAATTCCCCATTACTCAATTGCAAGTTAAAATAATCACCCATCGCATATACTGTTGTAACTTTAACTTCCGTAATTTCTATATTTGCTTCTTCGATTTGTTTTGTAAATGCCGCAGCCATTTCTTTTCCTGTTACAGAAGGTAGTCCCAGATAATTTGTAATTGGATGATCGATAACTTGCATCTTATTCGATAAATCTTTACTACCAAATAGCTGAATAGTCTTATTTCTATTTTTAGCAGTCAATGCTGCTTCTAGACCTGCAGGACCACTGCCTATAATTGCTATATCTACTCTTGTCATATTTTCTCTTCTTTCATAATTATTTTCACATTTTCATTACATTTGTTCAATATTTCTGCTCTAACATTTGTCTAGCTTGATATAATTATCAACATTGAAAGAAGGATTTTATGAAACTCATTACACCAACAAATTATGACCCTGTGTTAAATGTCATGCAAACACAAGAAGCAATCAAATACATTCGCGATACTTTTCAAAGAGAATTCGGCAAAGAAATGGGACTATTACGAATCTCTGCCCCACTATTTGTAGAAAAATCTTCCGGACTTAACGATAATCTAAACGGTATTGAAAGACCTGTCAGCTTTGACATTCAAGAATTACCACAAGAAACAATTGAAGTTGTTCAATCTTTAGCAAAATGGAAACGATTTGCTTTAAAGAAGTACGGTTTTCATGTACACGAAGGTCTATACACAAACATGAATGCAATTCGTAGAGACGAACTTGTAGATAACTTACATTCTGTTTATGTAGATCAATGGGACTGGGAAAAAATTATCACAAAAGAAGAAAGAACTGACGCAGTTCTTGAAGCAACTGTTCGTCAAATATTCAAAGTTATCAAACACATGGAACATGAAGTTTGGTACAAATACCCAGAAGCAGTATGTCATTTAGCAGATGACGTCTATTTCATTACTTCTCAAGAACTAGAAGACCTATATCCAGACCTGTCTGTAAAAGACAGAGAAAACGCAATCACAAGAGAACACAAATGCGTATTTATTAAACAAATTGGTCATCCTCTCAAAAGAAGTGGTCGTCCTCATGACGGACGCGCACCAGACTATGATGATTGGAATCTCAATGGAGACTTATTATTCTGGTTACCTTCTTTAAACCGTGCACTAGAAATATCTTCTATGGGAATTCGTGTAGATGAAAACTCTATTGTGTCACAATGCAAAGCATCAAAATGCGAAGGCAGATTATCTCTACCATATCACCAAATGATTCAAAATAAAGAATTACCATATACCATAGGTGGTGGCATTGGACAATCTAGACTATGCATGCTTTTGTTAAATAAAGCACATGTTGGAGAAGTACAAGCCAGCATCTGGCCTAAAGAAATGATTGAAGAATGTGAAAAGCACAATATTCATCTTCTATAAAACAAAGAACGCTTTGGATA
>CALBJM010000207.1 GCA_937893225.1 uncultured Erysipelotrichaceae bacterium
TAAGCCGGAAGAGAAAGGAGATGTATATAGATTTAACTCAGCTGGATGAGCTAATGTATATATACCAAAAATATGAGTACAACATTAACGCTAGAAGAAAAAAAAGATTTGATTCGCATGGCCATTGCAGCAAGAAAATTCGCCTATGCACCTTACAGTGATTTCAAAGTTGGGGCTGCCCTTTTAGCAAAAAACGGAAAAATCTATACAGGTTGTAATGTCGAAAATGCTTCGTTTACACCAACGTCTTGTGCTGAACGGACTGCCTTATTTAAAGCTGTATCTGAAGGTGTTACAGAATTTACAGATATTGCAATCGTCGGGGCTAAAACAGGTGAAATCAATGAACAAATCACTTCACCTTGTGGTGTTTGCAGACAAGCATTATTTGAATTTGGTGGTAAAAATTTAAATGTCATCATGGCGAAAACAGAAGATGATTTCATCGAAGAAGACTTAGATACATTATTACCATATGGTTTTGGACCAAGTAACGTCGCAGGAAACAGTGCTATTAAATAAAAGTACCGTATTACAAAAGAGGCATTTATCACAACAACGATAAAATGTCTCTTTTTATATAAAATCGTATGATTTTTAGATTGATGCAATTAAACATGCAAAGTAGTTTTCTTCTTGCATTTCTTTATAATTTCCACAAACGGAATAACAAAGACAGATAACACTAATGCCGTCATATATTCTTTCAACCCAATAGATGTAAAACCAAATAAGTTTGCTAGAAATGGTATTTCAAGAACAGCAGTTACACTCACGAGGGCAAAAGCAAGAGATATCCACAAAGATTTGTTTTCTTGGTGCAAAGAAAAGATGGATCTACGCAAACTACGACAATTGAAACTATGGAAGATTTCACACATGTTCATTGTTAAAAACGCCATCGTCATACCATGATTTGAAACAGAACCATATAGAACAAATGTATCTGTTTCATAATAATTGCCTATCATATAAGAAACGATTGTAGCAAATGCAATCCATACACCTTGTAGAAAAATTTCTTTTGCCATGCCTCCAGCAAACAATGATTCTTCTTTCTTTCTAGGTTTTCTCTTCATGACATCTCCTTCTCCTTGTTCTTTTGCTAAAGCGATGGCAGGAAATGTATCTGTAATCAAATTAATAAAAAGAAGATGCACCGGTTTTAATAATGTAAAACCGAGAAGAGAAGAAACAAATACGCCAATCACCTCGCTCACATTAGAGGAAAGAAGGAATTGTACCGCCTTACGAATATTGTCATAAATTCTTCTGCCTTCTTCTACAGCTGTAACGATCGTAGCAAAGTTATCATCCGCCAATATCATATCTGCAACATTCCTAGTCACATCTGTACCATTGATTCCCATGCCAATACCGATGTCTGAAGCATGAATCGATGGTGCATCATTCACACCATCGCCACTCATTGCGGCTACATATCCTTTCTTTTGCCATGCTTTAATAATACGCACTTTATGTTCTGGACGAACTCTTGCATAAACACTGTATTTTTCAACAGAATCTAGCAATTGATTTTCATCCATCTGATCAAGTTCTTGACCTGTACATGCCTGATAGCCGTCTTGTAAAATCCCAGCTTTTTTTGCTATAGCAATAGCAGTCTGCTTACTATCACCTGTAATCATGACTGCACGTATGCCAGCATCTTTACATTTTTGAATAGCTTCTGGTATTTCCTTACGCAATGGATCTATCATTCCGCATAATCCAATAAATGTCATATCCTTTTCCATCGTATCGGCACAAATATTTTCTGGAAGAGTATCTAAGAGCTTATAAGAAGCTGCCATGACGCGCAGTGCTTTATCTGCCATTGCGTCGTTTTCTCTTTCCACCTTTTCTTTTTGCTCTTCAGCAAATGAAATTTTCTTATCACTTGCGTCTATAAATGAAGAACACTTCAATATTTCATCTGGTGCGCCTTTTGTAAATTGTATGTATGTACCATCATTTAAGCGATGAATCGTACTCATTCTCTTACGACTTGAGTCAAATGGAATTTCATCAACACGCGGCATTTTTTGTTGAAGTACAATTTTTTCATACCCATTTTCTTCAGCAAAACACAAAAGTGCAGATTCTGTCGCTTCGCCTTCAATAGAACCATCCTCATTTCTAACAGCATCATTACAAAGGCTCATCGCTTTACATAACAATTCTTGATTACCAGTATGTTCTATTACCTTCATACGATTTTCTGTCAAAGTCCCTGTCTTATCTGTACAAATGATTTGTGTACAACCTAGCGTTTCTACAGCCGTCATCTTTCTGATGATAGCATTATGATGCGACATGCGCGTCACCCCTGCAGAAAGAACAAGAGTAACGACAGTCGCTAATCCTTCTGGTATAGCAGCTACCGCAAGAGATACAGCAATCATAAATGTATTCAGAGCAGTTGAAAGCGTAAAGGACCCTGCTTCAAATATATCCGTTACAAAGATTACAACACATATTACTAGAACAAGTATAGATAGTTTCTTCCCAAGTTCATTCAATTTTATCTGCAAAGGGGTTACATGATCTGCACTTCCATTTAAAGCCTCAGCAATTTTCCCCATCTCAGTTTGCATTCCAATAGAAGTAACTTCCATCAGACCTCTACCATACAAAACACTAGAACCCATAAATACCTTTTGATCATCGTCCTTTGTTACAGGTATAGATTCTCCTGTTAGAGCCGATTCTTCTACTTGCAAAGAAGCACTTTCTCTTATAAAGCCATCCGCACCAATCGAAGTACCTGCTTCAAGAACCACGTAATCGCCAGGTACAAGTTCACTAGATGGAACATGCACATAGTTACCATCTCTGATAACAATACTTTCAGATGCATTCATAGACGATAATGCTGCTATGGCATTCTCTGCCTTACTTTCTTGTAATACACCAAGTAATGCATTTACAAGAACAACAATCAAAATGATCCATGTTTCCACAAGTGATTCCCCTACAAGATAATCTGTTACAGCTGACACACCAGATGCAAGCAATAGCAACACTAACATCGGATCTTTCAACTCTTTTAGAAAACGTACAACAAACGAATCTTTTTTCCTTTCCTTTAATTTGTTAGATCCATACTTTTTCTGTCTGCTTGCAACTTCTTCAGTCGATAATCCGTCTCTTTTAATTTTCTCCATCATTTTCCCCTTTCCTGCAAACAAAAAACCCATATACGAGTTTTTCGTATATGAGTCTCATTCATTGTCTAACATTCCGGGTAAAACTACCGTGATGACGAAACGTAGCACACGTTTGTGTGGAATTACTCCCTCATTGTTTATTATGATATGAAAAAAAATGAAATTCTTCAAGCTTGATTTCTGATTTGTTATAAATTATTTGGATCATAACAATATGCATATACTTGTTGGAAGCAAGCTTGCCGAACATGCAAAGTGTCATGACCAATGTGCATATCTACCCATTCTCCAACTAGTTTTTTATCCAAAATCATTTTTGTTGCGGTGATATTATCTTCCATATATTGTAGTTCAGGCACTTGCTTTGCTTGTTCACTATGTCCAAAATAAAGCTTTAAATGCGGTATAGATTTGACTACATCATATAAATGCTCTACATTTTCCAAATACGTATGCAATGGTAAACAATGATCAAGCTGCATCCAGAATCCACCTGAACCAATCGCATCTCCAGTAAATAATTCACTATGCTTTTCATTGAAAAATACAACGGAACCAGGTGTATGTCCTGCACAACAAATCGTTTTTAATGCATATCCACCAAGATCAAAAAGCATCCCATCTTCTAAAGCATGAATTTGCTTTTGCCAAGGAGCATCTGTAAAAGAGGACAATAAATCTTTGTCATTTGGATGCATATAGACAGGCACATCATTATCAATGAATTTTTGTGTTGCCTTTCCAGCATGGTCTGGATGACCATGCGTCAAAAGAACTGTTAATGGTAAATTGGTCAATGATTGAATCTTTTCATATAATTGTGTTGTATCTTGCAATGTATCTATAACGACTGCACTTTGTTTTCCAAGTATCAAATACGAATCTACATTTAATCCATTTTCATTAGCTTCATTGATGCGAATAATATGGTCATTGATAAAATAGGTTTGCAACATAAAATATTCTTCCTTTCAAAAAAGCGAACTTGTTAGCTCGCTTTACGCATCTTTAAATCCATCCCACACTGGTTTACCAGTATATGTCTTCGGTTCTTCTTCACCACGTAATACACGTAGTGCCGCATAACACATTGCTTCGTGTTCAAATTCACCAGGATAACTTCTTACTGGTGCAATCCAACCACAATCTTCTTGAATCATATCGATTACGCCAGGAATTCTTAACAATCCACCTGTCAAAAGAATTGCATCAACTTTTCCTTTTAAAGGTGCAGCCATCATACAGATCCACTTAGCACATTGATAGATCATAGCATTCCAAACTCTTTCTGCTTGTTTATCACCTCTTCTTACCATCTCATAATAAATTTTGGAAGAATCGGATGTTCCAAACCAACTAGAAAGACCACCACGCTGTGAACAAAGATCACGAACCTCTTTTTCATCTTTATCAAACAAATAATCCAATACATCCGTGACAGCCATAGAACCCATACGTGTTGGTGTAAATGGACCTTCGCCACCGCCTGCATCATTGGCATCGATCATTCTACCATGATCATGACACGTAATAGAAATGCCACCATCAATATGCGCAATGATCAAATTCAGATCCTCATATTTTTTTCCAATTTCTTTTGCATAAACTCTACCAGTTGCTTTAGCATTCAAAGTATGTGCTGTTGCACGACGATAAATACCTTTGACACCTGTAATTCTTGCTAGATCACACAGTTCATCAACAATTGGAGGGTCTACCATAAGACACATACATTGATATCTATCCGCAATTTCTTTTGCTAATTGAACACCAAGCATAGAACTATGGTAGAAGTGTCCTTTCACTTCTCTTGTATCTTGGATCAATTTTTCATCCACGATATACGTGCCACTTTCACATGCATAACAAGGTCCGCCTCTACCTACTACGGCATCAATTCCTGTTAAATCAACTC
>CALBJM010000208.1 GCA_937893225.1 uncultured Erysipelotrichaceae bacterium
AAAGGCAAAGCTAACACTTGTTTCTTCTACATCTATCGTAGAAGGTGGCGCACACGATGTACAAGTTAAGCATAACGACACTTCTTATAATCAATAATTACAATTAACCTAGTGAAAACTAGGTTTTTCTTTTACATTCTTAGTGGTATAATTCTGCTATTAGCAAAGTATTCGAAAGGATATGACGCAAAGCTATAGGGCCTGAAATGGTAGCCAGTTGCACTTATATTTTAAGCATGCAGAGTGTACCTTTTTTGGCATTCTGCTTTTTATATAGGTGTAATATATGGAAGAAATCAATGTCATGCAAAATGCAATTCAGTTTTTTAATCAAGAAATGATCCATTTTGAAAATACGGTAGAAATTGAGCAAGCTTTAAAAAATCTAGCAGGTGCTATTGCTTCATTTGTACAAGCTGAGTCTATCAATATCGCAGTATTTCGAAATCATACTTTCATAAAAGCATTAAGCTATGGAAGAAAGATTGCGCTCAATGATATCTTTCTAAAATATGAGAAAGAATTATTAGCAAATACCGCTATTACAGAAGATAATTGTATTTATTATCCTATTCTGCATGATGAAATGATCGTTGGTATTTTGTCGATTGAACATCCAAAAAATATGGAATCTTTTCCTATGATTCATGACATTTTGTGCACTTGGTTAGGCAATCGTATTGTAAAAAATGATAATCGCCAACAAAAAGTCATGTCTGGATTAGGAAAAGATTACACCGCTGCATTTCTGTTGAACTTAGATACAGATTACTTCGAAGTTATCATCAATCAAAAAACGAACCATTCAGCAAAACAAAAAAAACTAGAAAAATGGACGAATTATTTATGTTCATATGCTGACAAATACTGTATTTTATCTTCAAAAGAAGCAATGAAAGAGGCATTATCTACAACAACACTCAAGCATCGCTTTGAAACAGTGGATGAATTTCACTTTACATTTGAAACATCTCCAAACGAGAAGAATCAAACAACGTTCCAGGCACATGCTGTAAAAGAATATGGGCGTGATGGAAAATATGCAGTATTAGGATTCCGCTGCGTAGATGAAATTATTCAAAAAGAACGAGAATATCAAAAAGCTCTCGATAATGCTTATATGATTGCAACAAGGCAATTGGACATCATTTCGAATGCCATCCCTGGTGGAATCAAAATTAGTAATGATGATGAAACATATTCTTTTAAATATGTTTCTGAGCAATATGCTGCAA
>CALBJM010000209.1 GCA_937893225.1 uncultured Erysipelotrichaceae bacterium
GATTTTGCAACGATCTGTAATAACGTCACTCTTTAATGTTGAAGCAATATTAGAATCACCCAAATCTATATTGTAAACAGGAAGACTCCCTTTTACTGGATCATCTGCCTTAACAGAAGTATTGACTGAAGCAGCCATAATTGCTCCCGCCGCTAACATTGGCAAGATGAATCTAAATGTCTTTTTTACTTTCATATTTTTTTGCATACTAAAATGTTAACAAATTATTAAGTTTTTCTCAAATCTATATGTGATTTTCACATGCATTTCCCATATTGTAAGCGGTTACAGTGACTAAGTTTCACTTTTCTGTCACATTTGTGAACAAATTGTTATAAAATTTATGACATGAAATTGATAGTACAAAGAGTAAAATATGCATCTGTCACAATTGACGGAAAGGTACACGGGAAAATTGATCAGGGATACATGATTCTTGTGGGTATTCAAAATGAAGACACAAGGGAAATTGTAGAAAAGATGGCTAATAAAATAGCAAAATTGAGAATTTTTACGGATGAAGAGGATAAGATGAATCTTGATCTACATCAAGTGAATGGTTCTATTTTATCAATTTCTCAATTTACTTTATATGCTGATTGTCATAAAGGAAATCGTCCTTCGTTTTCTCATGCAGGGAAACCTGATATTGCTAAACCTTTATATCTTTATTTTAATGATTGTCTTAGAAAAGATGGATTTTGTGTTGAAGAAGGTATCTTTGGGGCTGATATGAAGGTTGAATTGTTGAATGATGGTCCTGTCACGATTATATTAGATAGTGATGTGGATATACGTCATTAGGAGGTCTCTATGGCTACGATTATTTACGGAAGTGAACTTTCTAAAGAAATACGCGAGGAGATGCGCTTGAAACTGCAATTTTTTCGGAATAATGGGATGCGCATGCCTTGCTTAGCTGTTGTTCTAGTTGGAGATAATCCAGCATCTATTTCTTATGTGAAAGGAAAACAAAAAGCGTGTGCTAGCATTGGCATGGATAGTTTGGAAGTTGTCATGGATGCTTCAGTAAAGCAAGATACTTTAAATGAAAAATTAAAAGAATTATCTATGAATCCACACGTGGATGGCATACTTTTACAATTGCCTTTACCAAATGGACTTTCTGAAGATGCAGCAATTGCAAATATTATTCCAGAAAAGGATGTAGATGGATTAACTCCGTCGAATTTTGGACGATTATTTCTTGGACAACCTTGTTTTACGCCATGTACACCAAGTGGCATAATGGAATTGTTGAAGCGTATGAATTGTGATCCCAATGGAAAGCATGCGGTTGTTGTTGGAAGAAGTAAGCTTGTAGGAACACCAGTCGCGCGTTTGCTGCAAAATGCGAACGCAACCGTGACGATTTGCCACTCACACACAAAAAATTTACGAGATATGACTAAACAAGCAGATATTCTTATTGCTGCAGTTGGTAAAGCAAATTTATTTGATGAAACATATATTAAGAAAGATGCATATGTCATAGATGTTGGCGTCAATCGTCTCGAAAACGGGAACTTATGCGGTGATGTGGACTTTGAACGTGTCAAAGATGTTTGCAAAGCAATTACACCAGTACCTAAAGGGGTTGGACCTATGACAATTACGATGCTATTGAAAAATACGATTATGGCATATGAAAGAGGAGTGAATTATGGTGAGTGAGTATGGCTTGAATGATATTGTCGAAATGAAGAAAGAACATCCATGTCATAAAAGCAAATATTGGAAAATTATACGTGTTGGCGCAGATATAAAAATAAAATGCATGGGTTGTGGGAATGTGATTATGTTCCCTAGACATGAATTTGAGCGTAAAATGAAAAAGGTTGTGGAAAAAGCTCCACAAGAATAAAAGAAGGGAAGTATATTTAAATGTCATTAACAGCAGGAATCGTAGGATTGCCTAATGTAGGGAAATCTACGTTATTTAACGCAATTACAAATAGCCAAGTATTGGCTGAAAATTATCCATTCGCAACTATTGCGCCTAATGTTGGCGTTGTAGAAGTACCAGATTATCGCATGGATGATTTTGTAAATGCTTTTCATCCAAAGAAAACAATTTATACAACATTTGAGTTCACAGATATTGCTGGACTGGTCAAGGGTGCTTCAAAGGGAGAAGGTCTTGGTAACCAATTTTTAGGAAATATTCGACAAACAGATGCAATTATTCATGTTGTTAGATGCTTTGATGATGCAAACATTGAACATGTAGAAGGGTCTGTTGATCCAGTGAGAGATATTGAAGAAATCAATCTGGAGTTAGCTATTGCAGATTTAGATTCTGTTGAAAATAGAATTGGTAGAATTGCAAAGAAGGCACAAACAAAAGATAAAGAAGCAATGAAAGAAATGGATACTTTGACAAAGTTCAAAAATCAACTTCTTGAAGGAAAGGCAGTAAGACTATTAGATCTAGATGAAAATGATTTGGAAATCATGAAGAATTATGGTTTACTTACTGCTAAGCCAGTTATTTATGTTGCTAATATGTCAGATGAAGATATCAATGATCCAGAAAGCAATCCATATTATCAATCTGTTAAAAAATTGGCTGAAAGTGAAGGAAGTGAAGTCATTGCAATCTGTGCAAAGATGGAAGAAGAACTATCTGGATTAGATAAAGAAGAAAAGCAAGCATTTTTAGATGATTTAGGCATAAAAGAATCTGGTTTGGATCAAATTATCCAAGCTGCATATCATTTACTTGGTTTACGTACATTTTTTACAGTTGGTGAACCAGAATGTCGCGCTTGGACATTCCATGAAGGTATGAAAGCTCCTCAGTGTGCGGGCGTAATTCACACAGATTTTGAAAAGGGCTTCATTCGTGCAGAAGTATATAGTTATGAAGATTTTATGAAATATGGCAGTGAAAAAGCATTGAAAGAAGCTGGAAAACTTCGTGTTGAAGGCAAAGAATATGTTATGCAAGATGGAGATGTTGTATTCTTCAGATTTAATGTTTAAAGTTTTGTGGTAATATAATAATAGATTTGGAGGTTACTATATGAAACTAGTATTAGCAATTGTTTCTAACGATGATGCTTCTGCCGTTACATCAGCTTTGACAAAGAATAATTTCTATATGACACGTCTTTCAACTACAGGTGGATTCTTGAGAGCAGGAAATACAACTCTCATTGTTGGTACAGATGATGACTTGGTAGATAAGTGTATTGATGTTATTGGCTCAGAAGCTAAAAGACGTACGGAAATCGTTCCATCTACAGCTAGTTATGATATTGGTCGCTATGCTTCTTTCCCTGTTGAAGTGCAGGTAGGTGGGGCTACGATCTTCGTTCTTGATGTAGACCAATTTAAGAAACTTTAAAAAGGAGAAAGCAGGTTTTCCTGCTTTTTTAATAGTATGAAAATTTGTCGTGCAAAAGAAGAAAATATAGATGCAATTGTGAAAATTATGGATGAAGCTAAGCAATATTTTAAAGTACATGATATTCCGCAATGGCAAAATGAAAATGGGTACCCAAATGCAGAAGATGTAGAAGGGGACATAGATAAATGTGGTGCTTGGATCATACAAGATGAAAGGCAAGTTGTCGGATATTCTTTTATTGATGTATATCAAGATCCAAATTATGCGTATATAGAAGGAAAATGGCTCAATGATTCATCTTATGTTGTCATACATAGAACGTGTGTGGAAAATGCATATAAGGGAAAAAACATTGCTTCACATTTTATTGAGAAAGCCAAAGACATTTGCAAAGAAAAGAATGTGCATAATATTCGTGTAGACACGCATGAAAAGAATATTTCTATGCAGCATCTATTGGGAAAAAACGGGTTTGTGAAAGTGGGTATTATCTATGTTGAAGATGGTTCACCACGATATGCCTATCAACTAGTTATATAAAAAAGCTGCTTTACGAGGCAGCTTTTTTAAGATATGCGATAAGTTCTTCTTTGTTATTTGCTACTTTATCTTCAATGACACTATTTAACAAATACTGTAGATTTTCAGAAATTGCTTTACCAGTATAGCCTAAGGCTAACATGTCTTTTCCATTGAGTGATAATTGTGAAAGTGAATAACAATCTTTATTCGTAATAATAGAATGATACAAAGCATAACTCGCAGGATATTTTTTTCGATCCATAGCTTCTCTATATTGTAGATATGTCTCAAAAGAAATCGTCAATGAATTTAATAAATGTCGAATTTCAACTCTTGTGGAAATTGGTGCCTTTCTATGATCTATCATTTGCATGACTGTGTTGATTTCTTTATTTGCATATTTTAATTGTTTTAAAACACTTTTTGGATCGTAAAAAGCGGGACAAGACAAGATAATTGCTAGACGAACATAGACATCTTCATTAGAAACAGCGAGCTGCTGCAGTAAAACGTCCCAATCTTCTTTAATGTTATTTAACTCTTTTAGAAATACAGCAAATACTTTACGATATGGGTAAAACAATGGCAAAAAGCCTGGACCTTTTAAAAATTTTGTAAATTCTTCTTGAATGCGTTCCATAGAAACATAAGAAAGTGTGTCTTTCTTAGCGAGTATTGCTTCTGATGTGTGGTATTCAATCGAAAAATTTAATTGAGAAGCAAAACGTATTGCACGAAGAATACGCAATGCATCTTCTTCAAAGCGTTGTTTAGGATTCCCAATACAACGAATGATTTTGTTGTCTAAGTCTTGTTTTCCGTCAAAGAAGTCTAAGATGCCAGTATTTTGCGAATAACAAAAAGCATTGATCGTAAAGTCTCTGCGTGCACAATCATCTTGGAGCGTTGTTGTGAAAATAACTTCGTCTGGATGACGATGATCTTTGTATTCTGCATCTTTTCGATAGGTTGTTATTTCAACAGGAATATGATTGGAAATGATTGTAACAGTGCCGTGTTGAAGACCAGTATCAATCGTATGGTACGATTGAAATACGCTTTTTGTTTCTTCTGGTAGAGCATTTGTTGTTAGATCATAGTCATTTACAGGCATATTTAACAAAATTGAACGAATAGCACCACCTACAACAAAGCATTCGTATCCATTTTCATTCAATTTTTTCATTAATGTTGCAACATATTCAGGAATTTTTATTAGCATATCATTATTATACTGTAAAATGATAATCATAGTGGAGATATAAAATTATGAGAATTGGACAAAGTACAGATATTCATCAACTTGCTGAAGGAAGAAAGTTAGTTTTAGGTGGTGTAGAAATACCACATACAAAAGGTTTAGTAGGGCATTCTGATGCGGATGCGCTGACACATGCGGTTGCAGAAGCAATTTTAGGTGCTCTAGCTTTAGGGGATTTAGGAAAATGGTTTCCAGATACGGATGAGAAATGGAAAGGTGTAAATTCACAAATCATTTTAAAAGAAGTTTCACGTATGATGGATGCACATGGATATAAAATTGGAAATGTGGATTCATTGATTATGATTGAAAAGCCAAAAATGGCACCATATATTCAACAGATGAGAGCAAATTTTGCGGAAGCTTTGCATTGTTCAATAGATCAAATTAGTGTAAAAGCTACACGTGGTGAAAAAATGGGATTTGTTGGTAGAGAAGAAGGTGTACAAGCTTTTGCGGTAGTGCTGTTAGAGGAAAAATAATATGTTTGAAAAAACCTCAGAAGAAAAGGTGCTGCGCGATCCGATACATGGATATATTCATGTAAATTTACAAGTTGTATGGGACATTATTAATTCGAGTTGGTTCCAAAGACTGCGTAGAATACGACAATTGGGTGGTGCGTATATTGTGTATCATTGTGCAGAGCATTCTCGTTTTGGACATTCTTTAGGCGTATATGAACTAGTGAGAAGAATGGTTTGCGAAGTACCAGATATCGAAAAAGCTCTAACGGAAAAAGAAAAAGTGACTGTTATGCTAGCTGGTCTTTTACATGATATTGGTCATGGACCATACTCTCACGCTTTTGAAGGTGTGACAAAGAGTTCTCATGAAACTTTTACATGTCGAATTATTGAAGAGAATACAGAAATTACACGCATATTGGAAAATTGTTGTACTGGTCTGAGTAAAGATGTAGCAGATGTGATCAGCCATGAGTGTATGAATCCATTGCTTTCTCAATTGATTTCATCACAATTGGATGCAGATCGATTTGATTATTTATTAAGAGATGCATATTTTACAGGTACCAAGTATGGAGAATACGATTTGGAAAGAATCTTAAGAACGATGCGCGTGTATGATGGCAAGCAACTTGTTATCAAGGAAAGTGGTGTATATGCGGTAGAAAACTACATTATGGCGCGCTATCACATGTATTGGCAAGTATACTATCACCCAGTCGCACGTAGTTATGAAGCAATTCTACATATGCTATTTAAGAGAATGAAGGATTTGGGATTGAAAGATGTTGATGAGCATGTCATTCCTTTGTTTTACCCAATAATTGCGGGGAAAAAGATTTCTTTGAGTGATTATTTTTCTTTAGATGAAAGTACATGTGAATATGGATTTGCAATGTTGACAAAACATCCGGATCCAATTATTTCAGATCTAGCTATAAGAATACGAGATAGAAAACTCTTTACATATCAAGATTCGTTATCAAAGGAAAACAAAAAAATACGGAATCAATTAAAAGAAAATGGCTTTGATTTACGCTATTATTGGGCGAGAGATGAAGTTGCACAATCTCCATATGTACCATATTCTGCACAAGGGGATAATAATATTTGGGTGCTTATGAAAGATGGAAGAAAACTTGAAATGTCCAATGCTTCAAATATTGTTTATTCTTTGATACATGGGCCAGAAAAAGATGATAATAAAGTGTTTTTTCCTGAGGTTATAGAATGAAAGTGAAATTGAAATTAACACAATATGATTTTTTAGAAAACAAAGAAAATGTGATTGCTGAAGGAAATGCAATTTTAGACAAAAATCAGTTGAAATATAAAGAAAATAAAGAAAATGCATTCCATTTTGTAACATTTACTTCAGAAACAGTGCGTTTAGAAAGAAAATGTGATATTTCATCTACAACGATATTAAATAATGGAAAATGGGGACATTCGACTGTGAAAAGCCCGTATGGTGACATGGAGATGAAAACAAAGACATACAATATTTCTATGCAAGATAGAGAATGGAGCGTAGAGTATGGCGTTTTTTCTGGTAATGAGGAAGTTTTGCATCAAAAACTATTATGGGTGATGGAATATTATTCGTAAATTAGATGTGTGATAGTTTGTGAAAAAAATTACAAAAAGTATGGAAAATATGCTTTGATGAGTTAGACATATGACAATGTTTGAATATTTGTTGCTTGACTTTATTGTTGAGGCAATGTAACATACTCTGCGCAACGCAAAAATATTGTTTACGATAGCGTTTACAATAGATAGGGAGAGTATAAATGAGCGTATCAAAAAATATGACAGATGTTGCTTATCAGTGTTTGTCTAAAAGAAAAAAGGAAATTGAATTTTTAAAACTTTGGACAGATGTAAGCAAAGAAATGAATATTCCAGAAGAAAAGTTAAAAAAGAAAAAAAGTCAGTTTTATTCTGAATTGATGTTAGATTCTAGATTTGCATCATTAGAAGGCAATAAGTGGGATTTGAGAAATCGTAGAAAGTTCGATGAAGTTCATATAGACACAAGTGATATTGCGGTAGACGATGAGGAACTTGAAGATCTTGATAAGAGTGGTTTGGATTTGCCTACAGGTGATGATGCATTTGATAATTAATGTCGAGGGGAGTTACGTAATGTAGCTTCCTTTTTTTGCACGTTTGTTTTTGATAATATATAGAATAAGAGGAGGTGCTATATGGAAGAAAAAGAAAAAAAGCCAGTAGAGCACACAGAAGAGTTGCCAGTTGTTGAAAATGTTGTGTGGCATAGAGAAGAAGAGGAAGATACTCTTGATAAGCCAGTTGAAAATGAAGTACATATGACACCGATAGAAGCAGATGATCCTAGTATTTCGGAGAAGGAAGAATATCATATTGGCGTTGAAAAAACAGATACAAAGAAACTAGAAATTAAAGAAGATTCTCCTAAGAAAAGTAATAAGAAGACGTGGATCATTGTAGGAATCGTTATTGTTATATTGATAGTTGGGATTGGCGCATTCTACTTTTATGATGCGTATCAAAAAGAACAAGAAGCAAAGAAAAAAGCATATGACAAAATGTATGATCAATTAAAAGTAACATTTGTGGAAGATGAAAAAGATGAAGATGGAAATGTTATTGATCCGACGTTATTTGAATATGGTATTGGTGAACAAGATGCAATGAAATTAGTGGATACGCATTATGGAGATGTGACTTGTAATCCTGAAAAAATCGATCTGACAAAAGTTGGGACACAAAAAATACTTTATACAGTAACGATGAAAGATAGTTATCAACAAGTTGTTAGTAGAGAATTTTCTCTCAATGTCACTGTGCATGATACACAATCTCCTACGATTACATTAGCAAATTCGAAATTGACAATTACAGAAGGCGACGTATTTGATGCAAAAGAGAATATAACATCTGTTATAGATCCTGTGGATGGAGAATTGCAATATGTAGAAAGCGAGCCTGAAAAAAATAACAAGACTGCACCATATTATGAAAATGGTTGGTATGTGATTGAAAGTGATGTAGATACAGAAAAGCCTGGTTCGTATAGTGTGAGAATTAAAGCATATGATAAAAATGGAAATGCTGCGGATGTTGCATATAGTGTTACTGTAAAACAAAAAGATCCAACTTCCTTTATGACAATAGCTACAAAGACTTATACGAAAGCATTAGGAAAAATGACAGATTCGGATGCGGAGTCAGCTGGTGAAACTGGGGATTGGAAAGATGTTGATTCATATTTAGGCAGTACATTGTACAAATCAGAGACATATACAAATCAGGATGAAATGATGCGTGCAGGTCAAAAATATATTTCGGAGAATTTTGATTCATTAACAAAAAATAAAGAAAAGAAGAATGTAAATGTCATTGGGGATATATCCATCGATGTGGATGAAGCTACTTTATATTACATGGAAGCACTCGATGAAGATGGAAATGTGATGTATTATTTCTATGCAATTGTGTAAAAAATGTAATAAAGTGAAATGAATCACATGTAAAAGCTTGTCAGAAGAGTTATTCAAGACTAAAATATAAGTACCAAAATATAGGAGGAATCATAAATATTATGGCATTAGTTTCTGCAAAAGAAATGGTTGAAAAGGCTCATGAAGGGCATTATGCTATTCCAGCCTTCAACATCAACAACTTAGAATGGACAAAGGCTGTACTCGCAGGTGTACAGGAAGCAAAGTCTCCAACAATCTTACAGGTATCTGAAGGTGCTGGTAAGTACATGGGTGGATTTAAAGTAGTAGCTGACATGGTTCGTGATCTTTACGAATCTATGGGTATCACAGTTCCAGTTGCTTTGCATTTGGATCATGGTACATATGAAGGTGCTAAGGCATGTATCGAAGTTGGATTTACATCCGTTATGTTCGATGGTTCTCATTATGATTTTGATGAAAACGTTGCTAAGTCTAAGGATATTATCTCTTTAGCTCATTCAAAGGGTATTTCTGTTGAATGTGAAGTTGGTGGTATCGGTGGTACTGAAGATGGCGTTACATCTAATGGTGAACTTGCTGATCCAAAGGAATGTGCTGAAATTGCAGCTTTAGGCGTTGATTTCTTGGCTGCTGGTATTGGTAACATTCATGGTGTTTACCCAGCTGATTGGAAGGGTCTAAACTTTGATAGACTTCAGGAAATTGATACAGCTGTTGAAGGTAAGCCATTAGTTCTTCATGGTGGTTCTGGTATTCCATTTGAACAGGTTCATAAGGCTGTTACACTTGGTGTATCTAAGGTTAACATCAACACAGAACTTCAGCTTGAATTTGCTGCAGCTACACGTGCTTATATCGAAGCTGGTAAGGATAAAGAAGGCAAGGGCTATGACCCACGTAAGCTTTTGAAGCCAGGTACAGAAGCTGTTACAAAGAAGGTTGTAGAACTCTGCGAAGCATTTGGTTCTGCTAACAAGGCTTAATCAATCATAACAAGATAAGAAAGGTACTGTATTCAGTATCTTTTTTTTATTCTATCTAAAAGTTGAGGAGATAAATAGTCACTTTGTTTCGAATGAAATGACTTATAATGTAAACAAGAGAGGGTATAAATATGATTGAAAAAGAATTTCCTAAAGATTTTTTATGGGGTGGAGCTACTGCAGCAAATCAATTTGAAGGTGGATGGAACGAAGGTGGCAAGGGTTGGTCCGTTGCTGACTGTGCTCGAAGTCATCTAGATGTTGATGTACAAGATTATGCAAAGCAGAACGAAGTTTTGATGAAAGATGTGGAAGAAGCTATGGCTCATCCTGAAGATTTGAAACATTATCCAAAAAGACATGGTTCGGATTTCTATCATCATTACAAAGAAGATATTGCATTGCTAGGAGAAATGGGCTTTAAGACGTTTAGAATGTCTATTGCTTGGTCAAGAATCTATCCAAATGGTGACGATGCTACACCAAACGAAGAAGGTTTGAAATTCTATGAAGACGTGTTTAAAGAATTAAAAAAATATAATATTGAACCATTAGTAACAATTTCACATTACGAACCACCACTAAATTTGGCTTTGAAATATGATTGTTGGTATAGTAGACAAACAATAGATTTCTTTATGCGTTTTGTAAAAACAATCGTTGATAGATTTGGGCAATACGTTAAATATTGGCTGACGTTTAATGAAGTTGATTCTATGATACGTCATCCATATACTACAGGTGGTTTGATTAAAGATAGATTTAATGGAAAAAACTGGGAAGAAGTAATATTCCAATCTATGCACCATCAATTTGTAGCTTCTGCATTAGCAACAAAATATATTCATGAACAATTTCCTGAATCAAAAGTTGGCTGCATGCTAACAAAGTTGACATATTATCCATATTCTTGCAAACCAGAAGATCAACTTGAAGCTCAACAAAGAATGCGTGCTACGTATTGCTACTCTGATACACAGGTTTTTGGTGAATATCCTGCTTACTTATTGGCAAGATTTAAAAACCATGGATTACATATACAGATGACAGAAGAAGACTTACATGTAATGAAAGAATATCCTGTGGATTTTATTTCTTTCTCTTATTACTCATCATCTTGCGTGGCAAAAAATGCAGAAGGATTACAAACAACGGCTGGAAATACACAGGTTGCTATTAAGAACCCATATTTGCCGGCAAGCGAATGGGGATGGCAGTCAGATCCAATTGGATTAAGAATTTCACTTGTAGATTTATATGATCGTTATAGAAAACCTTTATTCATTGTAGAAAATGGGTTAGGTGAAAAAGAAGAACTTGTTTCTGATGGCAACGGTAGTTATACGGTAAATGATGATGCACATATCGCCTATTATAAAGAACATATGAAGGCAATGTATGAAGCAATTGTGGAAGATGGTGTTGAATTACTTGGATATACATCTTGGGCATGCATTGATTTGGTATCAGAATCTACAAAACAAATGAGTAAGAGATACGGATTTGTATACGTTGATTGTGATGATGAAGGAAATGGAACTTTTAAAAGATACCGTAAAAAGTCTTTCTATTGGTATAAACATATTATAGAAACGAATGGTGCAGCACTATTTGAATAAAAGAAGGAGGAGAAAATATTCTCCTCTTTTTTACACATAATTTTCACATAAAAAAGAAACAAAATATTCAAGCTAGTACAAGAAAGAAATAATGAAAACGGTTAATTGAATTAAAATATGACAATTTTTAAGTAAAAAGTATCATATTAGTGAAAAACAGTAGTAAAAACAAGAAATAAAGTACCACAATGTGTGATAAAAGTTGAAATCCCTTACATCGACGGATAAACTAATTACTTGTCGAAAGGGGAATTACATAATGAAAGACAAATTTATGAATGGCCTTCTTACTTTAGCAGGTAAGATGCAGTCAAACTCAGTCCTTTCTGCAATTAAGGATTCGTTTATTGACAACATGCCAGTCGG
>CALBJM010000210.1 GCA_937893225.1 uncultured Erysipelotrichaceae bacterium
ATGGATTGCAAGGCATTTTACCGATGTTTTCCTTACTCAAAGTCAAAAGACATGTTTTTTTATGTAAACGTGCAGATGCAAGTGCTGCCTCAATTCCAGCATGTCCTCCACCAATAACGATAATATCAAAATCAACCATTGCTTACTTCTTCCACCATTTCTTTTACTTCACGTATTTCATCACGCATTAATACTTCAAAACTAACGCGTCTTTCAAAATGAAGTTTCTTTATATAATACTGATACATTGTTACTTTTCCAAGTAAATCTCTAATACGCAGTTCAAAATCATTTGTTTGATAACTCAATGCTAAAGCAACCTTTATCCTATTTTTATCCATATACAGACAATCTGTTTTAGATCCAATTACCATCTCCCAGTTTTTTTCCTGAATTTTTTCTTTTGCTAGCTTATGTGAAGCACTCTTTTCTTTTTCACTTCCATACTCTTTTCCTATTTTTCTAGATATCAATGCAATTTGATGTCGAACAACATCATTTTTAAATATTTCATCAGGATTCTTCTTTGGATCAGCACTCCATAAATCAATTCCATGTCTCTGTGCTATCTTTAATATTTTGACTGTGACCGAAGGATCATTACGATCTAAGTACGTATAAGATTCCAATTTATTAGGTAATTCCAATGTATCTATTTGTTCTGGATAAACAGGCGATACAAAGAAAACAACATCTGTTAAATATAAGCAATGCATGACTTCTGGTATTTCACCTTTTCCTGCTTTTCTAATTGCTTCTGCCAATCTTTCTTTTGTCTCATAACCTGTTGCTTCGCTATATTGCTTCCACATTTGATTCAAAGACAATCTTTTTATTGAATCATAATGTGCATATCCTACGAGTCCTTTTTTCCTGCCATGATTTGGACGCGAAAAGAAGAAAAGAAGATCTCCTTTTCTAAAATCTGAAAATTTATTTTTATTAGTTAAACGCCAGAATAAAATAGTGCGATTTCTGCATAATCTATGATATTCCAGCATTTCACTATCCGTCACATATGCAATAGAACTCATATTCTTTTCTCAATACATTAGAACAATCCAAAAGTTTCGCCGTTTTTATCAATTCCCATATGAACAGCAGCAGGCACTTTTGGTAAACCTGGCATTGTTAAAACATTTCCTGTATACACAACAACAAAACCGGCGCCACGTGAAATATTGATATCTCTTACATGAATCGTAAATCCTTCTGGTCTTCCGACTAGTTTTGCATCATCACTCAAAGAATTTTGTGTTTTTGCCATACATACCGGAAGTTTATCCCATCCATATTTCTTAAAGATTTCTATTTTTGATTTTGCTTCATCAGAAAATTCTACATCTTTTGCGCCATAGATAGTCGATGCAATTTTAGTGACTTTTTCTTCGATAGAATCTTGTACATCATAGATTGGAGCATAGTGGCTCACTTGTTCACACTCATCAACGACCATTTGTGCAAGTGTTTCCATACCTGCACCACCATTTGCCCATCCATCGGCTTCTGCAACTGGATGATGATTTTCTTTACACCAATCAAACAAGGCCTTCACTTCAGCTGGAGTATCTTTTGCAAATTTGTTAATAGCAATAACATAAGGAACACCAAATGCCTGAATAGATTCAATATGTTTCTGTAAATTTGCGGTACCTTTTAACAACGCTTCCACATTCTCTTCACCAAGTTGATCAACTTCTACACCACCATGCATTTTCAAAGCACGAACTGTTGCCACAATAACAACAGCATTTGGTGTTAAACC
>CALBJM010000211.1 GCA_937893225.1 uncultured Erysipelotrichaceae bacterium
CCGGTTATGTTAAACCGTGCTCCTACACTGCATAGATTAGGTATTCAGGCATTCTTCCCTAAATTAGTTGAAGGTCGTGCAATTCGTGTACATCCACTTGTTTGTCCTGCATTTAATGCTGACTTTGATGGTGACCAGATGGCAGTTCACCTTCCATTGAGTGAAATTGCTCGTGCTGAAACAGAAGTATTGATGCTTGGTGCAAACAATATCCTTGGTCCTAAGGATGGACAGCCTATCGTTACTCCTGGACAGGACCTTGTTCTTGGTAACTTCTATTTGAATATGGAAGAAACACAGGAAGAATTCTATAACAAGGCTGACGCGTTGAATAAATTGAATGAACCTGTTGAAGCTGAAAGATGGAGAAGATATGGTGATAATGAAGGCCATGTTTTCAAAGATAAGAATGAAGTATTGATGGCATATCAAACAGGTGTAGTACATCTACATTCAAGAATTGCTCTTCCAGCAAAGAGTGTTGGAAAAACTTGCTTTACTGAAGAACAGAATGAAAAGTATTTGCTTACAACTGTTGGTAAGATTATTTTCAATGATGCAATGCCTGCAGATTTCCCTTATATCAATGAATGTAATGCGGAAAATCTAAGACATACACCTGACGAAGATTTTGTTCCAATGGGTACAGATATCAAAAAGGAAATTGCTTCTAGAAAACTTCACAGCGAGTTTAAGAAGAAGGACCTGGGTAATTTGATTGCAGCTATCTTTGCTAAGTATAAGAATGGTAATGGATTCGTTGATTCTGATACACCAAGAACATCTGATGTTTTGGATAACTTGAAGGATCTAGGTTATCAATATTCCATGATTGCTGGTATGACTGTTGCACTTTCTGATATTTCTGTTGCTCCTCATAAGGATGAAATGGTAGCAGAAGGACGTAAGAAAGCAGATGTCCTTAACCATTTAAGAGATAGAGGTCTCTTAACACCTCAAGAATGGGAAGCACAGTTCCAGGTTGTTTGGAATGATGTCAAGGAACAAGTTGGTGACTCTTTGATGAAATCTTTGCCAAGAATGTCTCCAATTAACATGATGGCTGTTTCTGGTGCTCGTGGTAACAAGAACCACTTTACACAGTTGGCTGGTATGCGTGGTTTGATGGCACGCCCTATTCAGTCAAAGACAAAAGGATATCAGCCAAGTATTATTGAAGTCCCTATTTATTCTTCTTTCCGTGAAGGTATGACTGTAGCTGAATTCTTTATGTCATCTCATGGTGTACGTAAAGGTTTGACAGATACTGCCTTGAAGACAGCTGAATCTGGTTACTTAACAAGAAGACTTGTTGATGTAGCACAGGAAGTCGTTATTACAGAAGAAGATTGTGGTACTGAAAAGGGTTATTTGGTAGATGGCTCAAAGGCATATACAGATCAGCTTGGAAACGTTAAAGAAGATACATATGGCGCTCTGTATGATAATAAAAATGGGTCTATCATTGAATCCATGAAAGATCGTATTTCTGGTTATTACACTGCAAGTGATGTTATTGATCCTTCTACAGGTGAAGTGATTTGTGAAGGTGATACATATATTACGGATGATATGGCTGAGTCTATTGCTAAAACACATGCAAAAGTCATGATTCGAAATGTATTCACTTGTGAAGCTGAAAATGGCATTTGCCGTAAGTGCTATGGTAGAAATATGGCTACTGGAAACCTTGTAGAAGAAGGTGAAGCTATTGGTATCATGGCTGCACAGGCTATTGGTGAACCTGGTACACAGCTTACTATGAGATCATTCCACTCTGGTGGTGTTGCTACTGCTGGTGGTGATATTACACAGGGTCTTCCTCGTGTAGAAGAATTATTCGAAGCAAGAACACCAAAAGGTGTTGCAGTTATTTCTAAGATTGATGGTGAAATTGTTGATATTAGAGATAATGATAACAATACAGGTAGAATCGTAACTGTTGCTAATGAAACAGAATCTATTGAACATAAATGCGACCTTACTCAGATTATTAGACCTTGGATGAAAGTTGGTACAACTGTTCATGCTGGTGAAAAGTTGACTGAAGGACAGATTGCGCCTAAGGAACTTCTTGAAGTTGCTGGTGTAGCTGCAGTACAGGAATATATTTTAAAGGAAGTTCGTAAGGTTTATGCATCACAGTCTATTGATATTTCTGATAAGCACCTTGAAGTTATGATCAAGCAAATGCTTAAGAAAGTCATTATCATTGAGCCTGGTGATTCTGGATTATCTGCTGGACAAACATTGTCATTACATAACATGAACAAGATCAACGAAGATCTGTTAGATGAAGGTAAGGCACCAGCTAAGTTTGGTCCAATCATGCTTGGTATTTCTAAGTCTGCAGTAGAAACAGATTCATTCTTATCTGCTGCATCCTTCCAGGAAACAACACGAGTTCTTACAGATGCAGCAATCAAGGGAAAGATAGATCACCTTGAAGGTTTGAAAGAAAACGTATTGATTGGTAAGCTTATTCCTGCTGGTACAGGTAGAGATTTCGATCGTGAATCATCTAGAAAGATTAATGCATTGGCAC
>CALBJM010000212.1 GCA_937893225.1 uncultured Erysipelotrichaceae bacterium
GAAGTGATAAACATGGGGAAGTCGTTCTGCAAGTTATGGATGCTAGTCATTATGTTGTACAATGTACGATTCAACAAAACTATGAACGCTTCTTTGAAAATGAAATGCTTTTTCGTAGGGCTGGTCAGTATCCGCCATACACATTCCTTATCGCAATCACGGTTTGTGGAACAAATCTCAATAAAGTAGATACTACAGCAATACAGATCCATGAACATATACACGGTAATTTTAAGGTGATTGGTGTGATTTCTCTTTTAAAGATACGTGATCAGTATCGTGAAAGAATTATTTTGAAAGGAAAAAATTTACAAGAAATGAGAGAAGCTATCAATGTGTTTTTTCAACAAAATGAAGTTGATAGAAATTTAATTCGTATTGATGTAAATCCATTGGTGCTTGATTAATGAAAGAATATTTAGATATCGTTGATAAAGAAGGGAATCCCACTGGTAAGATCGTAGAGCGTAAGATTGCACATGCATCGGGAATCATGCACCGTACTTCCCATGTTTGGTTTTTGAGGAAGAAAGATGATCATATACAGCTATTACTGCAAAAAAGAGCGCAATGCAAAGATGCCTATCCAGGTTGTTATGATATTTCTAGTGCTGGCCATATTCCTACAAGAAGTGAATTCGTTTCTTCAGCAATACGAGAGGTACATGAAGAACTAGGCGTGGATATAACAGAAGCAGAATTGATTTGCTGCGGTAATCGATATGTGAAAAAGGATGCTATATTTCATGATCTTCCATTCCATGATCGTCAATATTCACGTGTATTTGTTGTTTGGAAAGATCCAACGCATTTTGTTTTACAAAAAGAAGAAGTGGAATCGGTTATATGGATGAATATAGAAGATGTTCATCGGTGTATAGAAGAACATACTTTTGCGCATTGCATCGCTTTAGAAGAAATTGTAATGATAGAAAAATACTTACAAGGAATGGGGAAATATGAGTGCTAGAAAAGAAGCGTTAAATATTTTATATAGAGTCATGCATGAAGGTGGATATGCTTCTTTGTTGATGCGTG
>CALBJM010000213.1 GCA_937893225.1 uncultured Erysipelotrichaceae bacterium
TCAGTGAATCTCCAATGATAATAACTTCATGATTTTCTATAGGGACTTCTCGATTCTGATTCATCCTGTGCATTGCTTCATTGAAAAAATCACATGAAGGTTTTGATGCACCGATTTCTCCAGAAATATACATATCTTTAAAATAATTTGATAAGCCAGACAATTCCATTCTATGTTTTTGTTGTGCAAATGGACCATTACTTGCTATATATAATTCATATTTTGGATACAAATATTCCACTATATCCTTTGCACCACATTCTAGAATTGCGCAATTATATAAAGAATCACGAAAATATTTTTCAAATTGTACACCATCAAATGAAATATGTATTCTCGAAAAGAAACGATGAAATCGCTCTTTCTGCAATTCATCAAACGTAATTTCTTTCTTTTCTAACTGTCTCCATATTCTACCATTTTCTTCTTCAAAAATATCATACAGACATGGTTTATATTCTCCCAATTGAAAATGTTCAAAACCATCTTTCAATGTTTTTTTTACAAACGCATCAAAATCTAAAAGCGTATTATCAATATCAATCAAAACCACTTTAATCATTCTTTCACCTAAAAATCCTGGCAAAGCCAGGATTCTTCCTTATTTCCACAAAATATCAGGATACTCTCCATTTGCCTTCTTTTCAGCAATTTTAGCAACAACATCAGGCTTATCCTCTTTATATGTTACGCCAAACCATTTATCCTTACTAGAAAGCATCTTTACAGTAATTTTGCCACCTCTAACTAGATCACCAACTGCTGTAGGAATCACATGTTCACACTTCATAGGATTTACTTCTAGATTCTTTGATAAAAAGTCTGAAAAAATTGGTTCGACTTCATCAAAGATCTTTGGTGTAAAGCCCCAGAAATTCATAGAAACTAAAGCATTATCGTCTATAGCTTTCCAAGTTCCATTTTCTTCATATACTGCATGTCCATTCTGTAAAGCAATCTTTTGTACTTCTACGATATGGGAAAGATTTCCATCTTTCTCTTCGCACAATCCTCTAGTAACTGTACCATTTTCTGTTAATGTATTTAAGCACTTAAAGCCTACCATTGCATAATGGCTATCTGATACTTCATTCTTCAAGAAATCATATACAACTTTATATGCATCTCTACCATAGAAATCATCTGCATTAATAATCGCAAAAGGTTCGTTTACTACACCTTTACATGCTAATAAAGCATGTGTTGTACCCCATGGCTTTTCTCTACCTTCTGGTACTGTAAAACCTTCTGGAATATTTTGCATATCTTGATATGCAAAAGCAACTTCCATACCATTTCTAGCAACTTTATCTGTTAAAGCATTTCTAAATAATTGTTCATGTTCTTTACGAATAATTAAAACAACTTTTCTAAAACCAGCTTGATATGCATCATAAATTGAAAAATCAATAATTGGTTCTCCATGGTTTCCTACGCCATCTATTTGTTTCATTCCACCATACCTGCTACCCATACCAGCAGCTAAAATGACCAAAGTTGGATTTTGATTCATATTTTTTATATCTCCCTCTAATTATCATATGTATTATAACAAATTTTTCTGTATAATGATTTGCATGAAAAAGATTATATTAGCGTCGCAAAGTCCAAGAAGAAAAGAACTTTTAGAAAAATGTAATATCCCATTTACGCAAGACCCCGCAAATATTGACGAAACGATAGACTCAACACTACCTTTGACACAAACTATCCAACAATTATCAAAAAGAAAAGCATTAGCTGTATTACAAAGACACAAGGACGCTATTGTTATTGGATCTGATACAATTGTAGTTCTTCACAATGAAGTATTAGGCAAACCACATACAAAGCAAGAAGCATATCAAATGTTAAATAAACTACAAGGTAATACACATGAAGTGATTACG
>CALBJM010000214.1 GCA_937893225.1 uncultured Erysipelotrichaceae bacterium
ATCGATGGGATATCTTTAATTATTTCGTGTGTCTACTTCAGTGGGATTGTATCAGTCTGATACAGCCTTTAATTTGTTTTAATGAACAGTTGTGCGCAAACAAGGAGAGAAGAAATTGTGGTTATGATAAATAGTGATATTCTTTGTTGGATATGCATAAACTCATCAAAGAAATGAGTAAAGTACAGATTTCTGCGATAAATGCGCTTAGCCATATGCCTTCTTTTCCAAAGAAAAATGGAAGTAAAAGAATGGCGCCTACTTGAAATAAGAATGTGCGAAAGAATGAGATTCCTGCAGAAATTTTACCATTATTCAAAGCGGTAAAGAAAGAAGAGGTCATAATGTTTATGCTTGAAGGAGCAAAGCAAAGTGCATAAAATGCAAAAGCTTGCGTAGTGAGACGCATAAGTTGTGGATCATAACCAACAAATAAAGATGCAATAAAAGAAGAAGAAAAACGTGCAAATAGTGATAAACATATACCTAGGAATGTCATGATAGAATAACTTTTTTTAAACAGATTGTGCAGTTCTTTTGTGTTCTGTGCACCATAGTGGTACGAAATGATAGGCGCACAACCAATCGTATAGCCTAGATAAATTGCTGTGAATATAAATTGCACATACATGATAACACCATATGCTGCAATGCCATCTTTTCCGTAGTATTTCATTAATTGTAAGTTATATAACATACTAACTATAGATGAAGAGATATTACTCATTAATTCGGATGCACCATTTGTTGCTGCTTTAATAATAGGTTTTGATTCCATTTTTACGTAATGTAGTTGTAAAAGGGAATCATTTTTGCGTATAAAATAATAAATTGGATAAAAAGCACCAATGCATTGTGCAATAGCAGTTGCAATTGCTGCACCAATTACGCCCCACGAGAAAATACCTATGAATACAAAGTCCAGTATCATATTAGCTACACCAGAAGCAATCGTTGTATATAAACCGATTTTTGGCTTTTCTGCTGTAATGAAGAAAGACTGAAATAGGTTCTGCAACATGAATGGAACATTAAATATCATGTTGATTCGTCCATAGATAATACAATCTTGCATCATATCTTGGCTTGCCCCTAATATATTGGCAATTTGCGGTGTGAATATAAATCCAAATACAGATAATAAGGTGCCAAATACACACGTTGCAATCGTAATCATAGAGAAGTAACGATTTGCAGTATTTGCATCTTTTTCACCAAGCTTCATGGAAACCAATGCTGAACCACCTGTACCAAACATAAAGCCAAGTCCAGATGTAATCATGATAAATGGCATGATGAGATTTACAGCAGCAAACGCTGTTTTTCCAGCGTAATTGGAAACAAAGAATCCATCGACAACACCATAGATCGATGTGAAAACCATCATCATGATTGATGGAAAGACAAAGCGTAGTAGCTTGGTAAATGTAAAGTGGTCAGATAATTGTATCTTCATTTGTTTCTCCTTCAAGTAGTTGGATGTATTTTGAAAATAAATGAATGAGCATTTTTCTTTCTTCGGTTGTGAATGCATCGAAAACAGATATCTCTTTTTGAATGACTTTTTTTACAGTTCGTTGGGATAGTAGTTTTCCTTTTTCAGTAAGAATAAAAAATTTCCTGTTGCCTGTTTTTTCTTTTAGTGTGATGAGTTTGTTCTCAATCATTTTTAGAATTGCAGAGTGAATGGTTTGTTTTGGAATAATGATATAGTTTTGTAGTTCACTTTGCGTAAGTGGTCTATCTTCTGCATTTAGTGCGTAGAGAATCCAAAATTGACATTCTGTTAAATTGTATTGTTTGACATATTCGTGATATATGCCGTTCATTTGATTGAATAGTGCATTGAATGCAGCATTTGCTTGTAGTGAATTCATTAATTTCTCCTGAGTACGATATCGTACATAATAAGTCTGATATCGTACTTTGTCAAATTGTGATTATGTTAAATGACTTATGGATTTTGTCGTGCTAAAATGAATTCGTCATTGGAGGAACTATGGAACAGTTAGAGTTTAAATTTGATACACAATTATTGATAGATGGACATGATCTAGATGAAGATAAGATCAATGATTACATTACGGAACATTTTAAAGGAGATTGTCTTCTTGTAGTTGGAGATGATACATTGATCAAGATTCATTTTCATACAAATGAACCATGGAAGATTCTCGAATATGGTCAGTCTATTGGTGACATCTATGATGTTGTCGTAGAAAATATGCAGAGACAAGAAGAAGGTCTTAAAGGGTAAGAATTTAGCTGCAAGTGTTACTTGTGGCTTTTTCTTTGCGTTGTACAATATTGATATGGAAAAAAACGAAGAATTAAAAAAACATGGAAATGCCTCTTTTCCATGTTCTGTTTATGAATATTCTGCACCAATAGAAAATAAAGAAAAAATTTATTGTCATTGGCATAAGGAAGTGGAGTTGTTATATATAATTTCTGGGAATTGTTTATTAAAAATCAATCACCAGTCATATTTTGTACAAGCTGGTGATTTTGTGTTCATTCCTGTAAATCAAGTGCATATGGCAATTGGGGATCAAGAACATGCGTTTCAGTTTATTGCACTCGTGTTTCATCCTGATTTTATTTCTAGTTTTGGGAATGATTACATTCAACAAACTGTGATTGATCCAATGGTACATTGGAAATATGAGACATCCCCAGTGATGAAGCATGATGCATTCTTGGCTGATATCATGCATCATATCCTAAGTGTCTGGCAAAAACATGAAGTAGGATATGCGTTGGATATCAAAACACAAGTTTTTTTGGTTTTGAATCATATTTATGCTAAGGTTTCGCAAGAAAATATGGTGCAAATAAGTGCTGTGGATTATAAAGTAACAGAAATCAAAAAAATGATTTCGTTCATTCAAAAAAATTACATGAAAAATCTAACTTTGGCTTCAACGGCTTCTTTTTTTTCCATAAGTAAAGGCCATCTCTGTAGGTTCTTTAAAGAAATGACAGGTATGTCCTTTGTGGAATATGTAAATTATTATCGTATCAATGAGAGCTGCGAATTATTAAAGAAAACAAATTATTCGATTAGTGTTATATCTGAAATGACAGGTTTTCATACGGTGAGTTACTTTAATCGTACTTTTCAAAAATATATGCATAAGACACCAAAAGAATATCGCAGAAATCTATAATGCATGTTTTTTGAACAATTCATTCATCAGTTGTGGATATTGTTCGATTGGAAAATTTGCCATGGAATAATACTTTAAACCATAGTCAGCTAGATATCCATGTAGCCATACTGCCATACATACAGCAGTGAAAATATCATGCGTCATCGTGAGGATACCTGCCATGATGCCTGTTAATAGATCTCCGCTACCAGCTTGTGCTAAAGCTTGATTTCCTGATTCGTTGATGTACATTTCTCCATTTGGAGAAGCAACGATCGTATTAGGACCTTTTAGAACGACATAGACTTTATACTTTTGGGAAAATTGTTTTGCATATTCAATTTTGTGATCACGAATGACTTCTATTGGTTGATTACAAATTGCCGCAAATTCTCCTAAGTGAGGAGTAAGTATAACTGGACAATTTACAAAACGAAGTATCCAAGTATTGTGCACAAGCAAACGCAATGCTTCTGCATCCAATACAACAGGGCAAGTAGATTCTTGAAGTATCTTGTCTAAACATTCAGTTTTACGAGATAGCTTTTGTGCACCAGATCCATATGCAATTGCTTTAGCATCATGAATCAAAGGTGTGAGAGTTTCTTGCCATGTTGCATGACCAAATGGATGAAAAACAGGTGTTATATGATGAGAAGCAACAATGGTATAGATTTCATCAGGACAAGCAACATTGATATACGGAGCACCTACTGTTTTTGCACCTAAAATATTGAGGCTTAATGCACCTGCAGTGCCATATCCACCTCCAACCAATAATGTTTTTCCATATGTGCCTTTATATGCATTTTGCGCTTTTTTTGGGAAAAATTTAAAAAATAATTCTTCATTCATGGTGTGATATGGTGAAGAGACGGTATGCTTTAAATTGAGTGGAAGAATTTCGACTTTATTGAATAATGCATGTTCTTTTTTGAGTAAATGAAATGGTTTCAAGCATTCTATGGCATATGTTATATTGGAATGCATTGCATCTAAATCACAATAACCTGTGTCTGCTTCAGCACCGCTATTGATATCTATAGACCATACTTCTTTGTGTAAAGCATTTACACTACGAAATATTTTCTTGATTTCGTTCTTTAATTTACCATGATAAGAGAACCCATATACCGCATCTATGATTAAATCTGCACCATGTAAATAATGTGTATCAAATGTGTGGATATTTGATGCAGGAATCTTGCTTGCGGCTAATTGGGCTTCTTTGCTTTTCGGGGATCCTTCAATTGTTAAAATCATGTAATGGGTATGAAGAAATGAAGCAAGTGCGTATCCATCGCCACCATTATTTCCTTTTCCACATAAAATCACAATATTGGCTTCTGATGGATATTGCGCATTGATAATAGCAGCCATTTTTTGTCCTACTTTTTCCATGAGCTGTTGTGACGCATATCCTGCGTCTTGTTCTATTTTCTGCATGCCGATTGTGTCTATAATCATAAATGTAATCTTTCTTTCATAATTTTAACATGTTAGAGCATTTGTCAATGAAATAAATTCAGAAGAAGTATGAAATATGCTATAATTCTAGTAATAAAGGGAGGTAATGATCATGCCAGCAAAGAAGACAGTTAGTGCTACAGAAGCAAAAAGTGTAGCAAAAGAAGAAGTGAAGAAACCAGTTGCTAAAAAAGAACCAGTAAAGAAAGCAACTGCTGCTAAGAAAGCTGCTACGACAACAAAGAAGAAAACAACAACAAAGAAGGCAACAACGAAAAAAGTTGAGAAAAAGGTAGAAGCACCTGTTGTAAATAAGAAGAGTGTTAAAGATTACGAAGATATCATTAACTGGAAGAAGGGCGAAGCACATGCTATGGATTGGCTCTATATTGAGGTTAATGCAGGAGATCTTTTAACAGAAGTAGAAGCTGGTGTAGATAATCTTTCTACAACATGTCAGGCTATTTTGAATTGTATGCTTGAAGGAGATGGTTTTATTGTTGAACCATCAGAAGCTGATAAGGTGAATACATCTTTAACAGTTCGTTATTATTGCGATAATCTTTCTGAAGATCGTAAAAAGTATTTTGAAAGATAAGATTATATGTATTGAGTGCCACGCATATGTGTGGCATTTTTTTATGTGTTATTTGAAAATAGTTTCATAAATATTTGATTGCATTTTCATTTTTGGGATTGTATGATAATTAAGCGAGTACAAAGATGAATAACGCAAGAAAATATACATATTATTATTACTTTAGATGATGAGGGTGATGGATAATTGCCCGTTTTATTGTGAATAGGCATTATCTAAAGGGTGAAGTTAACAAAACCATGTGGATGATGCCATATGGTTTTTATTATAGGAGAATTTAACTATAAGAAATTCAAGTGATAAATGAAAGAAATTGGGGAATGT
>CALBJM010000215.1 GCA_937893225.1 uncultured Erysipelotrichaceae bacterium
TATTCCAATATTGAGTCTACAATTATCTTTCTAAGAATATAAAGCACGCGATGTACACAAAATGTGCGAAACTTTGTCGAAAGTATTTCCTAGAGAAAAAGTGGGTATGTTGCATGGAAAAATGCATGCGAATGAAAAAGAAATCATTATGCACGCATTTGCTGAAAACAAGATACAAATACTTGTTTCCACAACTGTTGTTGAAGTAGGCATGAATGTCATCAATGCTACAGGCATGATCATTTATGATGCTGACCGCTTTGGTTTATCACAATTACACCAATTACGCGGAAGGATACAAAGAGGAAATACACAAGGCAAGTGTTGGTTATTGACAGATAACAAAAGCCAAGATGTTTTGGATCGTTTAAATGTTCTTGTAAGAAGTAATGATGGATTTGAAATAGCAAAAGAAGACCTACGGTTAAGAGGTGCTGGAGACATTTTAGGAACACGCCAATCGGGTGTGCCAGATCTAATTCTAGGTAATTTCGTAGAAGATGCGAAAATCATAGAAACCGCAAAAAAAGATGCTGAAAAAATTGTAGAGCATTCGGAAAATCCAGATTATGTGAGTATTCTTGAAAGCGTGCGCTTAGCAAATCTAGAAAAAAGTACATATGTTGATTAGGAGGTAAAAAAGTGACAATTATTGATTGGTTGAATAATAGAGGTATTACAGTACAAAATACGGCAATGATACAACAAGCATTTATGCATAGTAGTTATGCACATGAACACCAACAATTTCATGATAATGAAAGACTTGAGTTCATGGGAGATGCAGTATTGCAGCTTTGGAGTTCTAAAGCAATATGGCCTTTGCATATATCTGAAGGAAAAATGACAAGATTGAGAGCACAATTGGTTTGTGAAAAAGCATTGGCTATCTATGGCAGAGAGTTGCATTTAAATGATTTTCTTTTACTTGGTGCAGGCGAAGAAAAAACAGGTGGCAGAGATAAAGATGCAATCATTGCAGATGCTTTTGAAGCGTTTCTTGGTGCCTTATTTTTAGATCAAGGTATGCAAGCAGTGGATAATATTCTCAATGATTGCATTACACCGCGCCTAAAACATCCAGAAGATGTTGGCATTATTCATGACTATAAAAGTAAATTACAAGAATACGTACAAGCAGATAAAAAACGTACTGTGCAATATAAATTAATATCTGAATCTGGTCCTGCGAATGCTCCAGAATTTGTGATGAACTGTATTATGGACGATATTGTGTTAGGTACAGGTAAAGGTGTTTCAAAAAAGCAAGCTGAGCAGAATGCTGCGAAAGATGCTTTTGAAAAAATGGCAAAATAGCCAAGGAGATATCATATGAAAATTTCACAACTTATGCAAAGCGTACAAGAAGGGAATTTTGATGAAAAATTCATTTCTTTGTATGGCGAAGAGGCACTTGATTCACAAAGAAAAAGATATGTTTCGATTCTTGAAAAAGCAAAAGAAGCATATGGCGATCAAGATGCACATGTTTTTTCTGCCCCTGGTAGAACAGAGGTAGGTGGAAACCACACAGACCATCAATTAGGAAAAGTACTTGCTGCTTCGTTGAATCTTGATGTAGTGGCATGTGTCATTCCTACAGAAGATTCTATTGTGACGTATCGCTCTGCAGGATATACAGTACAGCCAGTAGATGTAAAAGATATTACAATTCATCCAGAAGAAAAAAATACGACAGAAGCTTTGATACGTGGTGTAGCTGCTGGTTTATGTGCAAGAGGATATCAAGCAGGTGGTTTTCAGTGTTATGCGGAAAGTGATGTTATCAATGGTGGTGGTATGTCTTCTTCTGCTGCATTTGAAGTCCTTTTAGGAACGATTCAAAATGTTTTGTATAATGCTTCTAAGGTAAGTGCTACAGATATCGCAAAGATTGGACAATTTGCTGAAAACAAGTATTTTATGAAAGCAAGTGGCTTATTAGATCAAATGGCATGTTCTGTAGGCTCTTTTGCAGCAATGGATTTCAAAGATCCTGAAAATCCTGTCGTAGAAAAAGTTCCTTTTGATCCATCTGATTATGGTTATAATCTTATTATTACGGATGTAAAAGCATCTCATGCAGACCTAAGTGATGCGTATTCTGAAGTGCCAGCTGAAATGAAGGCTGCCGCAAATGTATTGGGTCATGAAGTACTTGGAGAAAGTACATTGGAAGAATTGTTAGCGCATGTTCAAGAAATTCGCAATCAATGTGGAGACCGTGCTTTCTTACGTGCATATCATTTTGTATGTGAAACAAAAAGAGCGCAAGAAGAAGCAGATGCTTTGAAAGCAAAAGATATCCAAACATTCTTAAAACTTGTTAGAGAATCTGGACATTCTTCTTGGATGTATCTCCAAAATATTTCTGTGCCTACGACACCTAAGTCTCAAGCAGTGGCTATTGGTTTAGCACTCAGCGAAGCTGTTATAGGTGAAGATGGTGCGTATCGCGTACACGGCGGTGGTTTTGCGGGGACGATTCAAGCCTTTGTAAAAGAAGAAACAACGCCACACTTTATTGAAACTATGGAATCTGCTTTTGGTAAAGGTTGTTGTTATATACTTCGTATTCGTAATGTAGGTGGTATTCAAGTTGCATAATCTATGCAGAGAGAAATCTCTGCATTTTTTTTTGGGATTTTATAAAAAACATGGGAATAGTAGTAGTGAAGGGACAAACAGAAAGGAATATTATGAAAAAATTTAAAAGCATCATTTTATCTTTATTTACACTCATTCTTTGTTTTACTTCACTTCAATATGTTCATGCAGAAGAAACATATACAATTTCTTTGCGGAATGATTCATTGCATACATATAATGTGTATCAAATCTTCACTGGAGAATCTGCAACAAAAAATGGGCAACCGATTCTTGCAAATATCAAATGGGGAAGTAATGCAAAGCTTGATTCTACACATGTTCTCAAAAGAAACGTAGGTATTGACATTGAAAATAAGTTTAGTGAAATGCAAAAAATAACAAATGAATCAGATAGACGTAATGCAGTTTTGGAATATGTTGATCTACAATCTACACCGCAAACAGTCAAAAAAAATGCATCGATTCAGGTGGAAGCAGGTTACTATTTGATTCAAGACACTACGCAATTAAGTAATTCTGCAGATGCAAAATCAGCATCGATTCTCGCTATCGTAAATCAAGATTTACAAATTGATCCAAAGATTTGTACACCAACTATTGAAACATTTGTATTTGATAATGAAGATAACACATGGGGTAAATCGGCAGATCATGCAATCAATGAAACATTTCAAATCAAAACATCTATTCAATTCCCAGATGATATCGATATGGATGCGTACAATCACTACTATCTACAAGTAAATTCAGAATGGAACAAAGGTCTGACACTTGAAGAAGAAGCTTATGTTCAAACTACGCAAAAAGGCACACAAGTAGCAACGACAGGGCGTCCAAATTCTACGCTATATGATTGGAGCGATGGACCAAATCAAGCACAATTGACTTGGAATGATCTCAAAGTAGAACTCAAAAAAATGCAAGGTGGTAAAGTGGAAATCGTTTGGAATGCACATTTAAATGAAAATGCACCAACAACAAATGTTTCCATCAATAACATGTCTACTTCTACATTTAAAAGTACAATTTCATTTTCCAATGATCCTGATAAAACATATGATAAAGCACCAGAAGATTGTGTATCTAAGATCCAGTCTAATACAGTAAATATGTTTTCTTATGAAATTCAAAATGTATCTTATGCAAATGAAATTAAAAAGGAAAATTTATTAAGCGGTATCGGATTTAAACTCTATGCACAAGATGGTGTTACTGAAATCCCAATGTATTTGCACAATGGAAATTATTATCCAATTGGTTGCATGGAAGATTGGTGGGAAGATACAGAGGCTTTAGGACCTAACGAATTACTTGCTGATAAATCTACTGCTTCTTTTTTGATCAAAGGATTAGATGTTGGCACATATTATCTAAAAGAAACAACTACGCCAAATGGATATAACACTTTAGATCCAATTCGACTAGAAATTCGTGCAGCTCATGCGTTAAATCAATCTGCAGTCAATGTAGAACTACATGAAGTATTTAATGGTGCAGAAGGTAATGTGAACAATATCATTTCTCGCTCTGGTATCACATTGCCAAATACAGGCGGTATTGGGACGGCATTGTTCTATGCTTGCGGTAGTTTGTTGATCGTATGCGCAGCTCTCATGTATCGGAAAAATCACACTTCAAATTAAGTGTTGTATTGGGAATGGTTGGCATCTCACTGTTCCTTTATCCAATCATTTCCCGATACTTCAACTATCTTCATGAATCCAATACAATTGCAACGTACACGAAAAACATTTCTACGATACGTAAAAGTCAGCAAGAAGAATTTCTTGATGAAGCATATGCATATAATGCATTTTTAAAGCAACGATCAACGCATATTGCAGAATTGAGCCAAGAAGAATATGCAGAATATGAAAGATTATTAAATACTGGAGAAGATGGTATCATGGGATATATTGATATAGCAGAAATCAACTTACGGTTACCAATCTATCATGGCGTGAGTACATCTTCTTTATCAAAAGGTGTTGGACATTTTCCTGGTTCTTCTTTACCTGTTGGTGGAGAAAGTACGCATGCGGTTTTATCTGCACATGCAGGTTCTCCTAATGCACAATTGTTTTCCAAACTACATGAATTACGTGAAGGAAGTCGTTTTAAGATCTATGTATATCAAAAAGTATTGACCTATGAAGTTACTTCCATTGTCGTAAAAAAGCCTGCGGATACAGAATTCTTAATGATTTTAGATGGGGAAGATCTATGTACTTTAACAACATGTACGCCAAAAGGCATCAATTCTGATCGCTTATGCGTAACTGCAAAAAGGGTGGAAGATGCAAAGAATCCAGTATGGGAAAATGCAATCACCAACATATCGTATATACCTTGTATTGTATGTCTTGTTTTTTACTTCTTATTTTATGTGTATGTTTTAATTTGTGTGGCTTAAAAAATGTAATATTAAATTAAGCAAGTACGCGTTAGAAGAGACTACATTTAAAATGTACGTGTTTTAGTGCGTATTTGCTTTTATAGTGTTGGATATGTTTATGCGTATTTCTAATAGGCAAAGAGAAGGTTTACTTATTTTACGGGAAAGTACGTGTAATGTTAACGATTATGTTTTTTGTAATCGGTTTTAGGATTTTGTTAAATTAGAGTTGATGGTATAATAAGGCTATGAATAAAAAAGAAAAATGGCAAGCATTTAAGGCTAGTTGTCGCGTATATAAGAGTGAAAAAGAAACATTGTCTTTATATCATACTAATGGACAAGGGGATGATGTTTTTTATTCCTTTTTACAAGATGATGTAGACTTTGTTGAAGATACATTTTGTATAATTGAGGATAAGTGTGGTACAAGTGCGAAAGTAATGATTTGGCTATTATGTGTTGAAGGAAAAACACAGATTGAAATTGCTGAAAAGTATGGTTTAACGCGTCGTGCATTACAAGTCGCATTATATAAATGGATTGATGAGGTGTTTGAAGATGACATGTAATGATCCTACTTGGATTCAAACATATAAAAAAGAATGTCGATGTTATTACAAATACGATAAAGCATTAAAAAAAGCTACTTATGAATTAGAAGATATAGAACAAAAAATAAAGAATGTTAGATCTCCAATTACGGATAGAGTTGTCGGGCATTCTACTGTATCACCAGAAGAAAGATTGATTTCATTGATTGAAATTAAAACAGAACTTGAACA
>CALBJM010000216.1 GCA_937893225.1 uncultured Erysipelotrichaceae bacterium
CCAGTACACCACCCCATCGAAAAATATCTAATACGATATCTAGAATGGAATGATTCAAAAATAAATATGCACCAATCGATCTAGAAGAAAAAAAACGAATATATTCTGAATACGGAACAGAATAACGCACTGTAAAATAACGCAGCAAGAATGTCCCTACTAAGAATATCATTGGAATTGTAATAAAAAACAAGTTCCAAGAATGATCGATCATAAAATCTTCTACACGTATCAAATGTACATATACAGACCTTTTCATTCTAGCCAAATAAAACACGATAGCTACGATAGTTAACAATATCGCGGATACTTTAGAATATTTGCTCATCCAAGCAATACCATAGATAATGATTGGAATAAAAAAAGTCAAAACATCGTATAATGAACGAATTTTCTTTATGCGAAATAAATAAATAGCACATAAATATACTAATTCAAAACCTACCATCAAAAAACCATTATGCGCGAACATCCCTGCAAATATAACAATTGGAAACAAATACTTCAAATTCTCAATACCCGTTTTCAACCACTCATATAAGACAAATAATGCTAAAGCTATCAATAAAATTCGCCAATTTCCACCATGATATGCTCCACTAATTTTCCATGCATAAAACTGTGCATAAAATACAGAAGAAACGATCAATGTAAAACGAAACCAAGGATTTCCTATATCAAAGCTATCAATGATATCCAAAGAAATCATAACAGAAATCATCGTCGTAAATAATGCTAACGTCAATGCAACTTTTTCTAAATTTCCGGAAAACAACCACGCAACTATTGCACCAAGCATTTCATATCCTTGCAAACGATTCGTCTCTAACATAATAGACTGTGAATTCATGTTCTTTTCCATTAGCAATAATTCGCTATCATGCAAAATAGAAAGATTCGCTCTGCAAAGATAGAACAATCCTAGCATCATAATAAAGCTCAAAAGAACATATACCATTCTTCCTCTAACCAAAGAATGAAATGTATCTTTCAAATTCCCTATCAAAATTGCCACAGAACCTATCAAAACAAGCATCGAAGCACCTTTGATCCAATCAAAGGATCCACCAATGCACAAACGTGGCAAATATAGTAATTCTAAAAGTGAAAAAACAAAAGCAGTTCCTATTGGTGCAGTAAACCCAATTGTTCTTTTAATGTGTAATATTTTCAATAAGCCATGTCCTGTACCTTCCATTAAGATAACAGAAGCAAAAGCTATGATAATTGGCATAATCATACTCTACCTCACAACAGTATAATTATACTCGATTCTCTGATATTCCAAAATAATCTTACCAATTCTTAATAGAAATCTAAAAAAGACTGATCAACCAATCAGCCTTTGAAAATTATTATCTAAAATTTGTTCTACAGCTTCAAATGATACATTTTTTATAGTTGCTATAACATGCATGGAATGTTGTAGAGCTTCTACATAATTTCTATGTCCTACTGCCCATTCAACAGCATCTATACCATCTGTTTCTAGAAGAAGTTTTTCTAGTGGAATCATTTCAACTAGCTTTGTAACAGCATCATCTTTTCCTACAGAAGGCCCAACTGTAAAATAAGAAGCAACTGAATTGTATTCAGCAATATATTTTTCACAAGAATACCAGTGTACGATATATGTATTTGGATTTTTTTGGAGTATTTCCAATATTTCCTTCTCTTGTCCTTTTGTATGTAAGATAACTGGCTTATGCCAAGAATATGCAAATCGAATTTGTTTTTCAAACACTTTTTTTTGTATTGTAAGATCAACATTGCACCATACATTATCCATTCCAATTTCGCCAACAAATGGTGCCTTTTGAATATATGGCAATAATTCTTCTAGTTTTTCTTCATCTGCATACCAAGGATGCATACCACAAGAATACAATAATGCATTTTCTTGTACGATTTGATATTCTTCTAGATTTGCTGCATTGCAAATAGAAGGAATCGCATATTCTTTCTGCAATTCTACAATTTCTGCAGAATAATGAAAATGTGCATCATGCATGGTTTTCTTCCTTCAAAAGAGTATAGATTTCTCTTTTTTTCGCACTTTGAGAAAATAACCACTCTCTACTTTTTTCTTCTTTGGACAAATCCATTTCTTGCACAATGTGTGTTGGCTTATTAGAAAGAATCAATATACGATCAGAAAGATACAACGCTTCATCGATATCATGTGTAACAAGTAATGTAGTTCGATTATACGTTTCCCTTAATTGCAACAACCAATCTTGCATGTCGTTCCGTGTAATTACATCTAACGCACCAAATGGCTCATCAAGCAAAAGTATATCTGCTTGACATAAAGACGTTCTTAAAAATGCTGCACGCTGACGCATACCACCAGATAAACTCGACGGATATGCATTTTCATACCCTTTTAAACCAAATGCCTCGAATTGTGACAAAGCTTTTTGCTTTGCTTGCTTATCATGATTGATTTCTCCGTACAACGTTACATTTTCTAAAATCGTACGCCACTCTAATAACAAATCATTTTGAGGCATATAAGCAAAATGAGAACTTACACCATGCACTTCTTCACCATCAACTATAACTTGCCCACTATAGTTTTCCAATAAGCCTGTCAATATATTTAAGATCGTAGATTTTCCACAACCACTAGGTCCAAGAAAAGATACAAATTCTCCTTCTTTTATAGAAAATGAAACATTGTCCAATATCTTTTTATCACGAAACTGTACAGATAAATCTTTTGCCACTAATTTCATTTTACAAACTCATTTGTATACTGTTCAGAAGCTGAAATCTTATGATCAATCAATCCATATTCATACATAAAATTTGTATAATTATCCCAAACGGAATCTTTCATAACACCCCAACTATCTGCATCTTTTGCATATTCACTACTCAAATATTTCTGTGAAGCTTTTAAGAAATCCATATCTGTGTCTTTTAAAGCTGTATCGTGTAAGATTTGTGCAGCATCATCTACATTATCAATGGCATATTCATATCCCTTCTTTGTTGCATCCATAAACTTTTGCACAACTTCAGGATTCTTTTCAAGCATTTCATTATTTGTGATGATAACAGGCGTATAGTAATCCAATCTTTCATCAAGTTCATTTAACGGCATGTAGTTTACATCATATCCATCCATCATTGCTTGTGTAACTGCCCAACCATAGAATTCCCAACTCAAATTCACTTTATTAGCACCAACTTGATCAGAAAGACCAGCAATTCCAGAACCATCTGCTCCAACAATTGTCAATTTATCAAAATCAGCACCAGCTGCACTCATAACAGCTTTTATAACAGCTTCTTCACTAGGTGCACCCCATCCTGCATATGTCTTTCCTTCAAAGTCCTTTACAGAATTGATTCCTGCACTCTTTAAAGAAACAAATCCAGAAGTATTATGTTGAATGATCGTAGCAATTGTCTTAATTGGTAAAGGATCTTCACTTGTCAAAGCATATGTTACATCTTCTTGATACGAAACACCAAAATTAGCTTTGTTTGAGGCAACCATGGATGTTGTAGCATTATCACCTGGTTCAATGATTTCTACATCAAGACCAGCATCCTTATAGTATCCTTTGTCTAAAGCAACATAGAAGCCTGTATGATTTGTATTTGGTGTATAGTCTAACATCAATGTAACTTTTGTTAATTCATTTGTCGTATCACTACCTGTTGTTGCTGCCTGTTTTGATGAACAAGAAGCAAGTGTAACTGCCATTGCAGCAGCACATAAAACTTTAATGCCTTTCATTATTCCCTCCTCTTCTCAAATGTGGAAACATGATTTTTTCTAGTAGCGTTACAATCAAATTTAGTACTATACTCCAGAAAATAATCATGAGTACACAAGCAAATACCTTATCTAGCATGTATCCATTTTTCACACGCAACATGTAATAACCTAGACCCGCTTTACTAGAAAGCCACTCTCCAACGATTGCACCACCTACGCAATATGTTGAAGCAACCTTCAATCCAGAAAACAAGCCTATCGCACCAGAAGGTATTTTAACAATGCGATAAATTTGTAACGTACTAGCACCAAAACTACGTAATAAATTGATTTCTTTTTGGTCCACTTGTTCCAAAGCATCTGTAAAGGAAATTGCAATAGGAAAGAAACACATAAAGATAACAATTAAAACTTTCGGTAGTAAATCAAACCCAAACCAAATGGAAAACAAAGGTCCCAATACCATTACAGGCACAGTTTGTGTCACAATCAAGAAAGGATATATACTTGTTTTGAACGTTTTGGAAAGATCCATACAAATAGAAATTCCTATAGCAAAAAGAGTACTGATAACAAGACCAAGTATAGATTCTTCTAATGTCACAAAGGAATGCTGCAAAAGAACATCCATATTTTCCAATAAAGTCTGCATGATTTTTGAAGGTGCAGGAAGAATATATAATGAAATTCCTCCAATTCTTACATACAATTCCCAAACCAATATTACCGCAACAAATACAAGCAATGGCATGACAACTCTGCGACTGTTCTTCATAGCACCATCCTTTCTCAAAAAAACAGACACCCCAAAAGGAGTGTCTATCTACAATCAATCGATATGACTCCCTCCGCTGGAATTAACCAGATCAGGTGATAAGGGTTTTTTCTCAGCACACTTGTGCACCCCTGTCATGTTTTTTACTTGCTTAATTAGTATAGCACATATCTAGAATCTTGTTAGACAGTCTTTTGCTTATGTTCATTTTCTATGAACCACAGGTTTTGCAAAATATTACATGTTTTTTTAATCATCAAGTAAAATTTAAATTTAGAAAGTTAAAATTAAGAATCAGATTTTGAATCATACCCATAAAACTTTAGTAATTCTTCCTCAGATATATCTATTCCTTTTTCCTTTAGCAAATCTTTTCTCTCTGTATACAATTTAGAAATAAGTATTCTAGCATTATGTCCATAATGAATTTTCCTATGGCAATTACTACATAAAGAAATGACATTTTGTTCTACATCTAGGGAATTACTAAATTCATTTTGATAAGCCAAAGGTATTAAGTGATGGGCTTCTGTATAAGGCGTTAAACCATCTTTTTTCAGAAAACAATAATGATTGGCATCAAACTCACATTTATAATTCGCATGATTCAGTGCATTTACTGCTACCTGTTTATCTCTTTTATAAACTAAAGTTCCTTTCACGAATATTGGATCAGATGCAAGTTTTGGCTGAGTATCATATTTAAAAGGTACTACACTTTTCTTTTCATTTCTTAATTCTTTATTGAATTGATAATCTTCTAGTTCATATTCTTCTTCACTAGAAGCGTGTAATTCATTGTTGATTTTATCAATATTCTTTTTTAGCGTGACTAATTCTTGAATTGCCCAATCAATAAATGCATCTTCATCCATATTTAAATACGGATAATTAAAAATGAATTTTTTCTCATGTATGTACGACTTTTCTTTTTCCGGAATAACCATTTCTCCGACAGTATTTAAAGATAGCTCCGCTGCCTTAGACTTATAATATTCAAATAAGTACTGTTTTTTTCTAATATAAAACTCTACACAATTATTATCCGTGTTTTTTTCGAACTACAAATCCCATATCATTATTATTTATAGAAACAATATAACTTGCTCTATCCAGCGTGACAGATTTGCTGAACATTGATGCATATTCATTATTTCCAAAAGCTTTTTCCTCGAATTTTTTCCAAAATAAAGTGTATAAAACTGTCATACTTGTGCTCTCCAATCATACGAATCCTATATTTCATGATATTCTCATTGCCCATAAAAATTATACTTTCATTATACCTTTAACAATTAAAAAAAAGTGATCAAATCCAATATAAGAACTCAATCACTTTTTCACACTTTATTCTAGATTTTCGCCATCACTAGCAATGACTTTCTTATACCAATAGAAAGAATCTTTTGGCGTTCTCTTTAAAGTACCATTTCCTGCATTATCTCTATCTACATAGACATAACCATAACGTTTCTTCATTTCTCCAGTTCCTGCAGAAACTAGATCAATACATCCCCATGAAGTATAGCCCATTAATGGAATACCATCTTCTACTACTGCATCTTTCATAGATTGAATGTTTTCTCTCAAATAATCAATGCGATATGGGTCATGAATTGATCCATCTGCTTCTACTTTATCTTCCGCACCCAAACCATTTTCGACAATGAATAAAGGTTTATGATAACGATTATACAAACGATTCAATGCAATACGCAATACACTAGGATCAGATGCGCCACCCCATTGATTAGTCTTTAAATATGGATTCTTACAAGATCCAGGGAA
>CALBJM010000217.1 GCA_937893225.1 uncultured Erysipelotrichaceae bacterium
GTGTGGTGGAATTGGTAGACACGCAAGCTTGAGGTGCTTGTGAAAGAAATTTCGTGCTTGTTCGAGTCAAGTCAGGTGCACCAAATTGTGAATTTGCAACAACCTTTTCTTTCCTTTCGGGTTGTTGCCAGCCAATGAGTGAAGGCTGAAGTTACAACTTTCTCAAGAGTGAAAGTGCAGAACTCAACGACATATGGCAAACATCTTGTTTGACGTTTGTTCATTGTCCTCAACGGGTGAGTTCTCTACTCCTTATGAAAAATCGAGCATTGAGAGAGCTAGTAAAATGCTTGTTTATAATGCAAGTTAAAACTTCGTGAAGAGAGTTTTTGCATAGCACCCCTGTTGAAACGGTGATAATTTTACTGTCCTCTCAATGCTCGTGACAATTACTTTCGGGATCGACTAAAGGTAGGTCAGCACACTTTGACTGTGCTAATGTTGGTTCAAGTCCAGCTCCCGAAACCATTTTAACTATTCCTCGATTTGTGGCTGTTTTGGTTATAGATCGAGGAATTTTTCATATGTGAGGAAAATAAAATGAGTAAAAAGAAAAAGCAAAAAGTAATTCACAGAGATTTTATTGCTAAAGATCTAATGACAAACAAATATAGGCAGCGTGTAGTTCCAAATAAGAAAAAGAGATTAAAGAAGTTTGATTGGAAAAAACAAAAAGACGATGACAGAATCATTGATTGTTTGATGGTTTGTCATCGTCTTTTTGTTTATTTGAACCCTCGTTTTAAAAATGTATTAAATGTTTTTTGTTTATCTTCTTTTGACATTGCTAAAATTTCTTTTGTTCTTTTTAAAACAATATTTTTGTTTTCGATATCAAGTTTATTTATTATTTGTAAAAGATCATCGTCTAATTTGTTGTTGCATGACTCATTAAAATTAAACAATTTCTTTAAACATTTATCAAAAATCCAAAAATATTTTTCATCAATATAATCAGATTTCATTAATGCTTTGCAATTTTTACAAACTTCTTCATATGAGTTAAAATTTGTATCCATCTGCCGCATACCATAAATATAAGATATCAAGAATGCTTCTTTTTCAGTGACACAGTTGTAGTAATGTTCAGGATTTTCAGACGTTGATATGCTCGCATCACTATTCAGATCATATTTATCGTTACTGCATTTATTGTGCAAAATTTGCATAACATGTTGAAACTCATGAACATATTTATGATTATGAAACCCTTCGTATTGAATTCTTTTAATCATGGCTTCAATATAGTCAACTGGTTTCTTATCAATAATTTGTTGTTCAGTTAGTCCAGCTTGTTCACCCCAATCTTCGAAGCTCCAAGCTTCAACAAATTCATTAATTGATATAACTATTTTATCTTTTAGATCGTAGGTAACCCCAAAGTAGTTGCTTTTTCCAGGGATTCTTTTGAAAACAATGTTGCATAGAATCGGTAGGACGTCATTGTTTTGCAGATGATTTTCATATTCTTTAGCATTTCTACAGAAGAAGTTATATTGTGGCACTTTGTTAACGAAAACATCAAAAGATTGAATGTTACATTTACGAACTTTTTCTTGAAGCTTTCTTAATTCGTTGACACAGTCGTCAATAAAAGCATATGATAGTTTTAATCGTTGCGAAACAAAAGGTCTGTCAGCAATATATTCTTCCACGTTTTCATTAACTAATTGATAAAATCGAGGAAAACGTGCTAAACGTTGTTGCTTAACCTTTTCAAAAAGTTCCCAATCAAGTTCAACTTCAGAGAATTCATCTAGCATTTGTTTAGTGTCTTTATTTTTTTATAAAACAAAGAACTAAAATCAGTGTGCTGAATAAACTTAATCTTCACCGTTTGCGTAAATAAAATAAAAACCTTGTCTTGTTGTATCAGTAGTAAAAGTTGCTGAAGAATCTATTCCCAAAATTATAGAATCACCTTCTAAAACAGGCAGCATTGCACAAACTTCAGTATTGTTTCCTTTAGCACAACTAAAAGATTTTGTATGCTTCGCCCTCATTTCCAGTACAAACCATGAACCTTCTTTTGAACATATAAAATTACCAATGAACCACCCGTTTGCAGGTGCTAAATAAGTCGTCCCATTTGAACCTAAAGTTAAGTGAATAGATTTTCCTGATGGCATTGTCATGCCAGATATATCTGAACGTGCATAGGTATTTATAGATGAAGCAATTTCTGGTTCAAAGGATGTTATTTTAAAATTTGCATTTGTTGCAATGTTTGTTGCAATTATAATCTCTTTTGAATTTGACCAAACACCTGAACCATTGCTTCTAAATGTTTCGTTTGTTTCTGGTTTGTACCATACAGAATCAGTATAGACAGGTTGACTGTTTTGAATAAAATATCTAGCTGTTCGGATTAATGCACCGGATTCATGAATGGATAAAGGTTGCCTATCTGGATCTTTAACGTTGTAACCGTATTGTGTGGTTGCAACTTTATCAAATGTTTTTGTTATTGATTTAAATGTACCATCTGAATTTCTACCATCAGCAAATTGGTATTTTACACCTGGTAAAGCAAATGCCGTTGACCCCATATAGCCAAAGCCATTAAATACATTAGCAACTCTTGTAAAACCATTGGAACCAGAATTTTCCATTTGTAATATTGGTAATGAACAAGTTCCCTTTGGTTCAGTAGATGTACCAATGTAATGATAAATTATATTGTTTTTAGTATCGTACCAAACATGCGATTTCTTTCCAGCCAAAGCATCAGTTTCGCCCGAGCAAAATGAAGATGATGCAACATCATGCCAAAATGTGTCATCAGAATTCTGATATGAGACAAGAATGTCATTATATGTTCCAATGAAAGAATTTGTATAACTGTAGTCTTCTGTCAGCACTTTAACATCAAATTTCTTTGTAGTTCCGTCTGATTCAAAGCCATTTGGTGAATACACTTTTGTCCCTGTTTTAATTGTCAAAGTTCCATTGGCAAAAGCATATTTAACATTTTGCGGAATTTCAAGAATTCGGTTCGTCGTATAGTTCAACAAATTGAGTTGTAATTTATCATCAATGCTATCATTAGTAGCATAATCACCAATGTCTTGTTTATTTAGTAAAGTTTGTGGTAATTGGTTTACTGTTGTTTGTTTAATTGTAAAACTCGACATTTTGCACCTCTTATGACTAATGATAGTTAAAGAACTTTAAGTCGTACGAACAATTTGACTTGTAAATTTTATAAAACTACTCGTACGACTCGATGTTCTTGAGTGTAAGAGTTTTAATTAGAAGGAAATTTTACATGCCAATTTTTAAAGGAAGTACTCGACTCTCCGGTAAAGAGATAAATCTCAACATGTTTATGCCGGATTATTCAAAAGGTTTTGCAATTACAGCGCCATACACGTGTACACAACGTGGTTTAGTTTGGTGCTGGCAAGTCTCCTCAAATAGAGACACTTGGCTTTTAGTAAACAATATAGAAGTAGCAAGAATGTACGATTTAGGGGATTCAGGCTCATGTGGTGGTAACGGTTATGCATGGGTTTCTGTTGGCGATGTAATATCGATTCGTGGAACCGCACCCACTATTTTAAGGTTTTACCCAATGAAGGCATAAACAAATTTCTTGAAAAAGTTTGTGTTTTATGATAACTTAAGTTCAATGATTTCGAAATGAAAGGTTGAACTGAATGGATTATGATATTTTAGCATTGTCACCTGATTATGCTCGAATTTGGAATGTGCCTAATTTTTTGTTAGCGGCCTGTTTATTGTCTTGTATTTATTTAACTGTTTATCTAATAAAATTTCAAGAGAGATTGGTTGAGACAAATAAATATAAATTTTTATTTTATATTTTAATAGTCACTGTAATTGATGCTACTTTTTTATTTATGTGCTACAAAAGGTTGTCATTTG
>CALBJM010000218.1 GCA_937893225.1 uncultured Erysipelotrichaceae bacterium
TTCCCTTTCTCCATACACAAGTGAAGAAATCGTATCTAGACAATTCATTCTCGACGAAGATCCAACTGCTATTATTAATATTGTTGATGCTACAAATATTGAAAGAAACCTATATTTAACATTACAACTATTAGAATTAGGCAAACCAATGGTCATCGCATTAAATATGATGGATGAAATGAGTGGAAATGGCGGCTCAGTTAATATTAATCGTATGGAAGAAATACTACAGGTTCCTGTAGTGCCAATTTCCGCAGCAAAAAATCAAGGCATTACGGAGCTCATAGAACATGCATTGCACATTGCTACATATGAAGAAATACCAGGCAGAAATGATTTCTGCGATAAAAACGACCATGGTGGAGCAGTACACCGTGCAATACACGGAATCATTTCACTCATTGAAGACCATGCTGAACGCGCACATATCCCAGCTAGATTTGCCGCAAGTAAACTCATCGAAGAAGACACACTCGTCAAAGAAAAGCTCAAACTATCATCTAATGAAATGGTGATGGTCAAAAATATAAAAAAGCAACTCGAAGAAGAACGTCAACTAGACTGCTCAGCTGCTATGGCTGATATGCGCTATACATTTATCAAAAAGTTAGTACGCGACACTGTCCAAAAACCACATTCTTCCAAGGAACAAATTCGATCCGAAAAAATCGATCACTTTTTAACCGGAAAATGGACTGCAATACCAATGTTTGTAATCATTATGGGACTCGTGTTTTATCTATCCTTTAATGTCATTGGTGCTTTCTTTCAAAATCTATTAGATGAAGGAATTACCATCATCCAGCAAAATGTCGATACCTTATTAACGACGCTAAATGTTGCCGCACCAATTCACAGCCTTGTTACGGATGCAATTTTCACCGGTGTTGGCACTGTTGTTAGTTTTGTACCAATTATTCTCGTTCTATATTTTTTCCTATCCTTATTAGAAGATAGTGGTTATATGGCACGTATTGCCTTTATTATGGATCGTCTATTAAGAAAAATAGGATTATCCGGAAGAAGTATCGTCCCAATGCTCATTGGATTTGGTTGTACCGTACCTGCAGTTATGTCTACAAGAACTCTACCTTCAGATAGAGACAGAAAAATCACTAGAATGTTAATACCATTCATGTCATGTTCTGCAAAAATGCCAATTTATGCTTTCTTTGCAAATGCATTTTTCAAGGAGCATGCAGCAATCATCATGATCTTGATGTATTTTATTGGTATTGTCATGGCAATTTTGATTGCATTTATCGCCAATCATACATTCTATAAAGGTGATGCTGTTCCATTCGTCATGGAATTACCAAACTATAGACTGCCTTCTATGAAGTCCGTTATACAACTCATGTGGGATAAAGCAAAAGACTTTTTGCAAAGAGCATTCACCGTTATCTTTGCTGGCACAATCATTGTTTGGTTTTTACAAAACTTTGATTTTACAATGCACATGGTAAACCACTCAGACGAAAGTATACTAGCTTCATTAGCTGGATTTATTACACCATTATTCAAACCTCTAGGTTTTAATAGTTGGAAGCTGAACACAGCATTGATTTCTGGGTTCATGGCAAAAGAAAGTGTTGTTTCTATGTTGACAGTTTTATATGGAAGCACAGCAGCACTGCGTTCATCCTTATCTACCCTAGATGCATTCACATACCTCGTATTCTGCTTGCTTTATACACCATGTATTGCTGCAGTTAGTGCATACGCAAAAGAAGCAGGAAAGAAAGAAGCAATACAAATGGTCATTTTCCAAATTGGAATAGCCTGGATCGTAGCATTCATTATTCATTCCATTGGTTATTTTCTTATTTAAAAGTCGCTTTGCGACTTTTTTATATAACAAACATTCCTACTTGATATAGACAAACAAATCATGCTTTTTGATTTTATAGTATAAAAATCCCACAAAGTCTGCTAAAGCCCATCCA
>CALBJM010000219.1 GCA_937893225.1 uncultured Erysipelotrichaceae bacterium
TAAAAATCAGTAAAGAAGACATGCCTTTTGTGACAAATGTAGTATATGGTGTATTAAGAAATCATACGTATTTAGAGTATCAATGGCGAAGACATGCTAAACGAACGAAAGTTAAAACTGCACTTGCTTTGGATATGGCGATATATGAACTACATTTTATGCAAGCGAAAGAATATGCAGTAGTAAATGAAATGGTCAATCTTGTGAATAAAAACGAGAAGAATTTTGTTAATGCGATATTACGGAAATATATTAAAGAAGGATGGTTGGAAAGCGATATTCCATCCATAAAATATTCTCATCCAGATTGGTTGATTGGTTTGTGGAATGCACATTATGGAAAAGGAGATACTTTGAAAATATTAGAAGCAGATCAACAAATTCCGCGTGTATATGGGCGAATCAATCCAATTCGAATTACAAAAGAAGAACTCGCAAAAGATGTACATGTTCATTTTATAGATGATCTTTCTTTTACGATGGATAAGCCAATGCAGTCTTCCCAGTATTTTAAAGAAGGAAAGATCGTGATACAAAATCCATCTTCTATCATTCCTGTTAGACAATTAGATTTAGCAGAAAACCTTCAAGTACTAGACACATGTGCTGCTCCAGGTACAAAAACACAACTCATTTCTAGTTTTATGCATAATACTGGGCATGTGATAGCTTGTGATCTATATGCACAGCGTTGTGCATTGATTGAGCAATTAATGCATAGGTGTGGTAATACAAATGTAGAAGCAATCGTGAATGATGCTGCAAAGCCTTCTTTCCAAAAAGAGAGTTTTGATCGTATTCTTTGTGATGTTCCTTGTTCAGGCTTAGGAGATCTAAGCCATAAACCAGAAATTCGTTGGCATTTAAAACCAGAAGATCTAGATGCGATTGTTCAAATTCAAGCAACCATCTTGGAGGTATCAAGTACATATCTCAAAAAGGGTGGCGTATTAGTGTATTCCACATGTACATTGAATAAGAAAGAAAATACAGGACAAGTCAAAGCGTTTTTAGAAAAACATAATGATTTTACTTTAGTGAGTGAAAGCACAGTTTTCCCATTTGAAGAAAATCGAGATGGTTTTTATATCGCAAAACTCGTTAAAAAAACAATGAATATGGTAGAATAGGTAAGTATGCAGACAATATATGATTTAACGTATGAACAAATGCAGGAAATGCTTGTGGCACATGGACAAAAACCATACCGTGCGAAACAAATGTTTTCCTGGCTATATCGAAAAAGAGTTACAAGCTTCGACGAAATGACAGATCTTCCAAAGACATTTATCGAAGAATTAAAGCAAGAATATTTCATTGAACCACTAAAAGAAATTCAGCGACAAGTATCCAAGGATGGAACAATTAAGTTTTTATGTGAGCTAAAGGATGGCTCAAGTGTGGAACTTGTTTTGATGCATTTTCATTTTGGTGATTCTCTTTGCGTTACATCTCAAGTGGGATGTAATATGGGATGTTCATTTTGTGCGTCTGGTTTATTAAAAAAGCAGCGCGATCTTTCTGCTGGTGAAATTGTTGGGGAGGTAATGTTTGTACAAAAACAATTAGATGCAGAAGGAAGAAGAGTAGACAATATTGTAGTTATGGGAACTGGAGAGCCATTTGATAACTATGAGAATGTTATGCATTTTTGTTCCATTGTCAACTCAGATCTTGGTTTAGCAATCGGGGCACGACATATAACGATTTCTACATGTGGAATCGTACCGAAGATCGAAGAATTTACGAAAGGACATTATCAATACAATCTTGCAATCTCATTACATGCACCTACAGATGAATTACGCAAAAAAATAATGCCAATAGATAAAGCATATCCGCTAGATGTATTGATGAAAGCATTAAAAGCATATAGTGAAAATAACCATAGACGTTTAACATTTGAATACATTCTTTTACATGATGTAAATGATAGTGATGCTATGGCTATTACATTAGCAAATCTTGTACGTGGAATGAATGCATATGTGAATTTGATCCCGTATAATCAAGTTGATGAAAATGGATATGTTGGTGTAGATGAAAAGAAAGCATTACACTTTTATGATGTTTTGATGAAGCACGGTGTGAAAGCGACGCTTCGTCAAAAACATGGAGATGATATTGATGCCGCATGTGGTCAATTGCGGGCAAAACATGAGAGGAATAAAAAATCTTCATGAAGTATTACGGAATTACAGATAAGGGCCTAGTGAGAAAAAATAATCAGGATTCTTATGTCATTGCTACAAATCAAGCAAATGACATTTTTGCGATTGTTGCAGATGGCATTGGTGGAAATTTTGGTGGAGATATTGCATCTCGCATGACTGTTCGTTTTTTCTCTAAGGTCTTTTCTGAAACGGAAAGATTTACAAGTGAAGAAGAGGCGAGAAAATGGATTACATCAGCTATCAATGCTTGTAATTTGCAAATCTTTGAATATGGACAGACACATGAAAAATTAAAAGGTATGGGTACGACATTTTGCGGTGTAATGATTACGTCTTTTGGAAAATTAGTTGTCAATATTGGTGATTCACGCGCATATGCTTTCAGCGATGCTGGGAATTTTCGCCAATTGACTTGTGATCATTCACTTGTCAACGATATGTTGATGCATGGAGAGATTACGCCTGAAGAAGCGAAGACATATCCTAAAAAGAATGTTTTGACCAATGCATTGGGTGTTTGGGAGAGCGTGCATGCCGATATCGATTTTCATACTGAAAAAATGGATGGAATGCTGCTTTGTTCAGATGGATTACATGGATATGTAGAAGAAGAGGTCATTCGTTCTATTTTAATGAACAAAGAAATCGATCCTTCTTTGCGAGCTAGAATGCTTTTGAAAAAAGCATTAGATGCTGGTGGATATGACAATATTACTGTTATTTTAATTGATACGGATGGTGAGTGCTAATGACAAATCGTAAGAATGTAATAGCTGATCGCTATGAAGTAGTTTCTCATATTGGTCAAGGTGGAATGGCAGATGTATTTCTTGCGGTAGATACGATTTTAAATAGACAAGTAGCAATTAAGATATTGCGTGCAGATCTATCAACAGATACAGTGAGTATATTGCGTTTTGAAAGAGAAGCACAAGCTGCTGCAGCCTTGGCGCATCCAAATATCGTTGAAATTTATGATGTAGGGGATTATAAAGGACATCACTACATTGTTATGGAATATGTAGAGGGAATCACGTTAAAAGAATACTTAAA
>CALBJM010000220.1 GCA_937893225.1 uncultured Erysipelotrichaceae bacterium
AAGATTATATCAATGCATCTTTCAAGATGCATTATGGCAAGAAATGGATGAGGGAAAGTATACAGGTGTTTGTGAAACATTGCCGTTATACTTAAAAAAGTATCCGGATATGCGTGATGAAATACTCGCTTTTTTTCATAAAGATTGGGAAGCTATGTTAAGCATCATGGATGAAGGAAAAGCTTTTTTTGAGAGTGTAAAACAGGCAGGCTATAAATGTTATATAGTATCGAATTATCATGCGGATACATTTGCGTATACAGAACATAGGTATCACTCTTTCTTTGAAAAATTTGATGGAAAAGTCATTAGTGGTCAAATTCATAAGTGGAAACCAAATGAAGATATATTTGCATATTTGTTAGAAACATATCACTTAAAGAAAGAAGAATGTGTATTCTTTGATGATACTAAAGCAAACGTAGATGCTGCAAATGTATATGGTATACATGCTTTTGTTTATACAGATCCACAAACAGCTCTGCAAAACTTACAATCACTACAATAAAAGCCGCATTTGCGGCTTTTTTATATTTTGTAAAGATCTGGATATAAATATGCGATAAATATTGGTACAACTCTTTCCCAATCACTTTCTGTATGATATCCACCAGGGGTAAGATGTGGATATGTATGACATCCTTGTTCAGTATATAAATGATTCATTTTTAACATCATTTCCATTGCGTCAATAAATAAACGCTTTCCATGGACTTCTTGAGAACCTTGATCAATATAAATACGCGTATCTCGATGAAATGAAGTTGCACGTATCAAATGTTTCAGATCTTCATAACAAAAATGCGTAGAAGGAGAAACACAAGCAGCTTTTGAAAAAACATCATTATACTGCGCTATCATATATTCACTCATCAATCCACCCATACTAGACCCACCAATACCAACATGTTTGCGATCTGTATGCACACGATATTTTTTTTCAACTGTCACTTTCAACGTGTTAACTATCCAATCCGCTGTGATATTTCCTTCTGCTTGCACTTTTGGCAAGGATTCTAAATGTGTTTCTACAATATTCAGAAAGCCTATGATTGCCTATATGGTTGCAATCCACACCAACTACGACAAGATCAATATTGGATTCATCTAGGTATTTTTTCATTCCCCAAGATTTTCCGTATGTTGCAATATCATCAAAAAATAAATTATGTCCATCAAACATATATAAGACATCATAGTGCTTTTTACTTTTCTTATAACTGCTAGGTAGATAGACCCAGATTTTTCTAGGGGATTGAGAAAAAGGTATCGATAATTGAAATGTCTCTACTTTTCCCATGGAGCTTTTCCCATCCACTTGATATGACTTTCTGTACCTTTGCAGATTCTTTCGATATTTGCTTTATGACGATATGTAACAAATGCAGCAAGTAGAAGAATAGAAATAGGTACGATTATATCCATTGTCGTATGTGTTAAAGCGATGATCAATGCTGCTAGGCCTGTTAACCATATAGCACACATACTAGAAAAAGAAACCATTCTTGAAAAGAAAAGTAATATAAAAAACGCTAAGATAGGCAAGATAAAAGTTACAAACCAAGTATGTGTAACAAATAAAGAAATACCTAAGAAGAAACCATATGTCGTTGCAACTGCTTTTCCACCTTTAAATCCCGCAAAACATGGAAAACAATGCCCAATACAACACGCTAATCCAGCATAGATTTCAGAACCTGGAGCAATCCAATGGGCAACACACATAGAAATAAATCCTTTCAAAGCATCTAATAAAATAACAATGACCCCAATTGGCTTGCCTAGCACTCTTCCAGCATTCGTCCCTCCAGCATTTCCACTGCCTTCTTTGCGAATGTCTTTATGAAAAAATACTTTTCCAATAACAAGGCCCCAAGGAATAGAACCAAATAAGTATGAAAAAAGAATTGCACTAACGATTGTCATAACATAGCCTCCATGAGGATAATTTTAACACAAAAATATAGCACGATTTCAATGCTTGAAAAGTTTTGCTTGAATTTTATATTTTTACAAATATGTGCAAAATTTTTCTTTTTATTCCCATCTTTCAGAATAAACGTTTTTTGTTATAATAGTACGGTTACGAAGGGAGGCATCATAACAGTGAATTACGATGATAGCAGTATACAAATTCTAGAGGGGTTAGAGCCTGTTAGAAAAAGACCAGGGATGTACATTGGTTCTACGGATACACATGGGTTGCATCATTTAATATGGGAAATTGTTGATAATGCGGTAGATGAAGCTTTGAATGGGTATGGTAAGAAAATTACTATTACATTAGAAGCTGATGGCAGCGTGTCTGTAAGTGATGAAGGAAGAGGAATGCCTATTGGAAAACATCCTTCTGGAAGGAATACATTGGAAGTTATTTTTACTGTTTTGCATGCTGGTGGAAAGTTTACGAGTCAAGGTGGTTATAAAACAGCTGGTGGCTTGCATGGTGTAGGTGCATCGGTTGTGAATGCACTTTCTGTATGGCTTGAAGTGAAGGTACGC
>CALBJM010000221.1 GCA_937893225.1 uncultured Erysipelotrichaceae bacterium
TTCATAATGATTACCTCCTTGAGGTTCTTCTTTGTTTGTACTTATACTATAATCCTTTATTTTTATGGGAACAGTCTGTTTTTTACTATTTATTTTTCGTATAATGAAATTGTTGGGGTTGCTGTAGTTTGCAACCCTTTTTATATAAAGAAAACAAGATGTAATATTGTACATCTTGTCTATATTTAGAGATTTATGCTATATCATCACCATTAGAAGCAATGACTTTCTTATACCAATAGAAAGAATCTTTACGAGATCTCTTCATGGATCCCTTACCTTCATCATCCATATCTACATAGATGAATCCATATCTCTTTCTCATTTCTCCTGTTCCTGCAGATACTACGTCAATGCATCCCCATGTCGTATAGCCAATTAGGTCTACACCATTACCAATAGCATTATCCATTGCTTCAATGTGTGGCCGTAAGTAATCAATACGGTATTGATCATGAATAGAACCATCTGCTTCTACAGTATCATATGCACCCAATCCATTTTCAACGATCATGAGTGGCACACGATATCTATCATAAATCTTTTCCAAGAAATATTGCATGCCTTTTGGATCTAAAGACCAACCCCAATCACTATATTGCAGATATTCGTTTCTTGCTCCACTAGCAAAATTTCCACCCATCATTTCATCTACTGGATGTGTTGTTGTTACATTCGAAGAATAATAGGAGAATGTATACATATCTACTGTACCATTTTCTAGATTTTGTAAATCATCTTCTGTAATATCTAAATGCACATTGTGTTCTTTCCATAGTCTTTGTGTAAATGGTGAATAATAGCCAAATACATGTACATCTCCACAATAATAAATACCATTTTCCCAATCATATTCAGTTGCAATAACATCCTCTGGATCACATGTTAAAGGATAGGAACACTGCGTAGATAACATACAACCAATCATATTAGATGAATCAATTGCATGTCCAATTTGTACTGCTTTTGCAGAAGCTACTAATTGATAATGTAATTGTTGATATGCTTCTTGATACTTCTTGTCTTCTTGTTCTTTTGTTAGATGTGCATTGGCTAATATCATTGGTAAAAATGCACAAGTATTATTAATTTCATTAAATGTTAACCAATAATGTACCAATCCCTTATATTCTGTGAATACAGTTGTAGCATAACGCACATATAAATCAATCAATTCACGATTATTCCAACCACCTAGATTCTGTTCTAGATACAACGGTGTATCAAAGTGCCAAATCGTAACAAGTGGTTCAATATTA
>CALBJM010000222.1 GCA_937893225.1 uncultured Erysipelotrichaceae bacterium
TGATTTTTATTAGATTTATGCAATATTGCATTTTAAAAGGTAGTCGTGTAAACACAACTACCTTTTCTTTTATCCTTTGATTTTCTTTGGTTCTTCAAATGGTACAACATGTGCTACAGCATCTTTTGGATGGATACGAACTTCATCATTGTCCAAATCAATAAGAACGTATTTACGATTTCCCATGCCAAGCTCTTGCATATAACTCAATTGACGCAAACCATGTCTTGTTTCCATTCTTTCCACAAGATCATGATGATCTTCTTCTTTCATAGCATAGATCAAATCAACAGAAGCCTGATCAATTGCACAAATATCTAAAGAAGCAAGAATACCTACATTTGGCGTTACTACAGGCTGTGCTGCTGTACCTTCACAATCGCATGAAACTGACATGTTACGCAACACATTAATAAAAGAGATATGCTTTCCAAAATAATCCACAGTACCTTTAGAAGACTCAGAAATGCGTTCCATCAAATCTTCCTTGGAAATATCCCACATATCACCTGTACCATGAGAATGAATTTCGCCTTTCCCAATTCTTCCATCCGCACAACCAATACCAATGTTTTTATTGGAACCGCCAAAGCCGCCCATTGTATGGCCTTTAAAATGTGTCAAAACAAGCATAGAATCATAATTTAATTCATGATTGCCAACATGGATTTCTTGTAGCCACTTTCCACCTTTGACTGGTAATGTTGCAACACCATCTTCATCCATAATATCTACTGGACAAAATGTCCACCCATTTACTTCAAGTGTCTTTCTATGCTGTTCTGTTGTATAACGATCACCTTCATAATACGTATTTGTTTCAACAATTGTGGCCTCTGGCATGTCCTTCAATAAATCTTTTACCCATGGTCTAGGAATGATATTTGGACCATGTTGCTCTCCTGTATGTAACTTTACCGCAATTTTTCCAATAAGGTTTGCACACACTTTGTTGTATGCCTTTTTCAATCCTTCTGCTGATAAATCTCTTGTAAAGTACACAATCGATTCATTTCCAGTTCTTTTTTCATATGGTGTATAAATTTCTCCACCTACACCCGGTTTCTTTTCTGTCATAAATCGACCTCCATTTACAAAAAGTATACAACTTCAAGCTATCTTTAAGTCAATAAATTATGTATTTTCATTCACTTATTTGTCTAACAATGTAAAATATTTATCGATAGAAAGCAGGAGCATTATGAAACTAAACGAATTACAAATCAATCAATCTGCAGATATCACTTCTGTCGGAGGAAATGGAGCTACAAGACAACACTTCCTAGATATGGGAATCATCCCTGGAACAGAAGTTACTCTGGTGAAATACGCCCCTATGGGTGATCCTATTCAAATTATGTTATCGGGTTATGAGCTAACGATTCGATTAGAAGACGCCGAAAAAATAGAAATCAAAAATGTACATTCAAAAAAAGAAGCATATAACAGCACATATACAAATCAAGAAAATACCACTCACCCTAGATTAGGTGAAACCTATGACACAACTGACTATCACAAAGA
>CALBJM010000223.1 GCA_937893225.1 uncultured Erysipelotrichaceae bacterium
TAACAAACAAGCCCTTCTTTTAAAGCATACATGTCACCCTTCCACTTGTAGTTTTTCAAATATGTTAAAAAGTCTTCTGACATGCCTTTTGTTCTAAGATACATGATATCGCGATCTGTAAAATGGTATTCTCTTAAAAATTTCACAAGTGCGTGTTGCCCACAAGCAATAGAATAGCCTTGATTATCTGGATTCTGTCTAAAAAACATATCAAATACCATGACTTTGTCTTTAAAGCCGTGTTCAAATAAACAATTGGCCATTGTAAATTCATAGAAGTCAGTGACCATGGCTGGGTTGTCATAGTCTTCATCAGCAATATATGGTTCAACTTTGATCGTAGACATATTCTTTTCCTCTTTTCCTATAAAATATCGATCTGACAAGATTGCATAACATCTAATGCATGTGCGTGTTTTTCTTTTGTAACGCCTGCACATGCTTTTTCAACAACGTTGATTTTTGTGTTATATAAACCTGTTCTCAATAGAAGTGCATTAGATATTACACAAATGTCTGTACACAAACCAACGAGTGTAATTTCATCTGGTTGATACGCCGTTATGTATTGCAGCAATGCTAAAGAACCAAATGTTGGTTTTTCAATCACTGTGTAATTCTTATTTTGTAGTGCTTGTTGTACAGAAGTTTGTAAATACCAACCATCTGTATTGCGTATACAGTGCGCTACTGGTAATTTCTTACCTTCTAGTGTTTCCATGTAGTTTTCTTCGTGTGTGTCTAGTGTAACAAAGATCTTGTCATAGTCCTTTTGTATTTCAGAAATGACATGTGGAATGATAGCTTGTGCTTCTTGTGTGCCTAAAGACCCATCCACAAAGTCTTTTTGCACATCAACGATAACCAATACTTTTTTCATAAGTTTTCCTCCAAGTAGTCATACATCGGATTAAATGTATAGAGTGCTGCCATTTTCCCAGCGCGTTTTGTTTTCTTTCCGGTGTCTTTGAGTCTTTTTTTAATGTCTCTGCGAAAATTTCCTGTATCCACAGTGTGTCCAATCACAGCTTCATATGCATTTTGAATTTCACGCAATGTGCATTCATCTGGTAATAGATTAAATAGAATTCCTGTAGAAGCAACGCGGTGCTTCACAACATCCATTGCCATATTGATGGCTTTGATATGATCACTTGCTAATTGTGCATTACTTTCCGCAAGCCATTGAGACTTACTTTCTACGTAGTTTCGTTTGGCAGTTTCTACGATTTCATATACCATATGAATCTTTTTATTTGGATTATCTAATGTCACAAGAGAAACTCTGCCCTTTTCATCCACGGACACTGTTTTCTTACTAACATTGAACCATGCAGCATCTTGTGCATCGTCATTAGCATGTGTATTTTTGATATTGGAAGATGGTGTCATAGAGAGATAGACCGTTGTAATAACGCGTGTTCTTGGATCACGGTCTACATTGCCAAATGTATAGAGTTGTTTGAAATAGGTGTATTCAGAAATACTTGTTTCTTCTTCCAGTTCTCGTTTAACGGCTTCTTCCATGTCTTCATCAAAGTTGATGAATCCACCAGGCATTGCCCAGTCTCCAATAAATGGGTGGTTTTTCCGTTTCACAAGCAGCACTTTTAATTTTCCTTCATAGACGGTCAAGAGAATCATATCCACTGTATTACTTGGATGTCGATAAAGATTTTCATCGTAGTTATCTAAAAATTGCTGAAGTGTTTCTCCGTTTTCGTTTACTTTTTCCATGCTTCACCTTATAGTCAAATTGACTATTACATTGTACGTTCATATTTCCTCCACTGTCAATAAAACATACAAAAAAAGTAGCCTAGAATTCTAGACTACAACGCTTCACCAATCACTTTGCAACGCTTCTTGCAAAATGCAATGCCATAGATATGGGTCTTTGTACGCAACTCATTTTGCAGATATGCTGCATATCTCTTTGCTTTGATTTGTTCGATGGCTTGCTGCGCATATTTTTCCATATCTACATATCTTTCGCAATGTTTCACTTCTATGACGATACCTTCATCTATATCTTCCGTTTCTATGATAATATCCGCAAAACCATCTCCACTTTCTACATTGCTTCTTGTATACCAATTGCCATTTGCACACAATATCCCATTCAAAAACATATGGCAGCTATTTTCTATCTGATTTGTTTTGGTGTCATACACACTGATCGTTTTATTCATCATTTCATTGAGATATGTTTCTATGCTTGTTGCATTTCCTGCTTGTAATTCTTTATAAAACTGTTGTGTATTTGCATCATGTTGGATCTTTTCAGAAAACCATTCTTGTATCTGGTCATCAAATGACAAACCCTCCACACTCTTTAAACTCCAGAAAATCACTGGATATTGTCCCATATATGCTTCACAAATATGCTTCACAAAGATCTTTTCTTTGTGCAATATGCAATCCTTCAAACAATTGAGGATCTGTACCATTTTCAAAGAAATATTTTAACATGCTCATATTAAGCGTTTTTCCAAATCTTCTAGGACGTGTAAAAAGAGTAACTTTGGAAGGAGCTTCTAATAATTGTTCTATGAGTTTTGTTTTATCAACATAGTAAAAACCTGTTTCTCGAATTTCCGCAAAGTTTTCGTATCCTACTGGTAATTTCAGTTTTCCTCTCATAGTTAGCTGTTCCTTTTTTACACATTAAAAGCTTCACATTTTTAACTTTACTATACGCAATACAAATACAAAAATCAAATTTCTGCATAAGAAAAATGCAGAAATACATCTGCATTTTTTAGTGCTTTTTCTTAAATAAATACACTACACCACCACCGATAACGATTGAAGCAATCGCAGCAATTGCATAGACAACACTATTGTTCGCATCTTGTTTTGTAGAAACTGTTGTTTCTGCAGCAGTCGTTTCTTCACTTGATGCAGTATTTGTATTCATCGTTGTAGAAAGGTTATAGGTAGAATCAAATCCTGTGCGATCGATATAGGAAGTAGAAAGTGCATTTTCTGCATCTGTTGTAAAACTTGTACCATAGCTGCCTGTTACCGTTATAGTATAGGCTGAATCTCCTTCTACGATCGTCTTACCGTCTTGAATGATGGAAACTGTCTTTCCATCTGCATCTACGATCTTCCCACCATCTTCTACATTTAAATTTGTTACAGTGGAATCTTTTGTAACGATCCAAGTAGAATCAGAAGAAATGTTCATTGTGATAGGTGCATCTGTAGGATTAGAATTTATGGCATTTTGTGTAATTGCGGTTGCACCTGTATATGTCGAGCCTTCTAATAAATAAACATCTGCACTAGATATCGAGTCTACAGAAATATTGCCTTCCAGTGTTTCTGATAGACCTGTAAATTTTACCGTAGCACCATTACTGCCTGCACTGCCCCAATTATTTGCGTCATTACCTTCTACTTGGAGTAAATTGACATTTTCTGCATCAAAGGAAAGAATAGAAGAAGATAAGACAATATCTGCGTCTGTGTTTGTTAAATAAAACATAGAACCACTGTCGATCGTCGTAGACAAGATAGAATTGCTTGCTTCAAATCTTGCCTTATTCGCTGCAGAAGTATCTGCATCTCCACTAGTAGATTGATAAATGATTACTCCATTCTTGATTGGATCACTGCCGCTAATTGCATTATTTGTAGAAGACAGTTGTGAATGATAGATCAACATCTTGTTCAAGCCTTCCATGCCAGCAATTTGCGAACCACTTGCAGTACCAGTAACATTATCCACTTCTATATCTCCTGTAGAATACAATAATGGAGAACCAGAGCCCGCAGTAGACAAGGTAGAATTCGTCACAGACACATTACCTCCACCTCTATCAGTTGCTATGGATGCACTATGATTGCCTTGTGTTGTTATATCCATGCTATCAGCGATAATCGTACCACCATACGTTGCATCTAATCCTCTAGAATTATCTGAAGATGTAGATATGGTCGTATTGTAAGAATATGCAGTTGCATTGTCTGTAGAAAATATGCCATTGCTGCCTTCACTATCTGCACTGAGTTTCGAATTTGCAATTTTCAAAAGAGAATTAGAACCAACGGACAATGCAATAGAATTCAAGCCATAGAAATTACAATTGTCACCATTCGTATCATCTCCACTTTTTTCAATCGTATCATTGTCAATTGTGAATGTACCACCATCTTGTGCCAACACAGCATTTTGATCAACTTCTGATGTACGAATTGTTTCATTACTGCTTGTTTCTTGACTACCTGTAGCATTTTTAACACCACTATAAGAACCATTGTAGTCAAAGGTCTGTGTATTGGCTCCACCTTGCATATTGCCTGCTGGCATTTCAGGCGGTGTTCCTCCATTTTCACTATCTGGTTTTTCTGGTGGAGTTCCATCCGTATTCGATTGTGGTGGTTGATTATCACCTTCTGCATATATTGTAAGAACGTTTGTTGAAAGAATCGTTGTAGATAATAAAACGCCTAAAAATGTTGCTGTGTACTTTTTTACTTTCATATGATTTACCTCACGCATATAAGATAGAAGTACCATGTAGATAATGCGTGATGGGAATATGAAAAGTAATTGAAAATGTAGGCTGCTATTTCTCAATCTTCATAAGAAATATGAAAATAATCTAAGTAGGATTTATATCTATTTTGTGCTGTTAGGCATGTATCTGTTAAATATCCATTCCTATGATTCCATTCTTTCAATCCGCGATAATAAAACATTTTTAAATCATCTTCGATAATAAATGGCACAATATCGTACTTTAAGCACTCTTTAAACATAATTAGACGTCCCACTCGACCATTGCCATCTTGAAAAGGATGAATTCGTTCAAATTTTACATGAAAATCTAAGATATCTTCTAAAGTCTTTAACTTTTTAGCATTATACTGCTTTAACAATTTCTGTACTTCATTTTTTACTTTTTCTGGAAGAACAGTCTCTATACCACCTACTTCATTTGGCATTTTTTTATAATCCCCAACATTAAACCAATCTTTTCTTGCACCACTCGTACCACTTTTTAATGTGCAATGTAATTCTTTTATTAACTTTTCCGTTAACGTTACTTTTGCATTTTCAAAAATTATATCAAATATATCTGTTTTTCACTTTTTTTGCCGAATTAGGCAACTAATATGTTTTCAAAATGACGTAAATACGATCTTCAGTTTAAAAAAAGTCTTATATTCGTACAATGGTGAACTACTCGGACATTGAATGCCGAGTATTCCAGCTTTTCTTCCTAAAAGCGCAAAAAAAAGTTTTGCGTAATGCAAAACTTTTAGTCTTCACAACATTGTGCAATGATATCTTTGAGTATTTCAAATCCATAATCAAATGAAGAAATTTGTAGTCGTTCATCAAATGTATGATAATTCTCACACACTGCACCAACCGTTGTGATATCTAAGCCTGGATGTAAAGAAGCAAATACGCCTACTTCTAATCCACCATGTGCTGCTTCTGTTTTTAGTGTATTGCCATGTTTTTCCAAGGCTTTTGCAAACTTATCGCGTATTGGTGATACTTCTGCATATTCCCATCCTGGAAAGAATGTATTTGCTTGATAATCGATATGATATGCTTTTGCACAAACTTCAATTTTTCTAGAAATGTCTTGTACTGCAGAAGCAAACATACTGCGAATAAGCCATTGCATCGTAATGGTATCGTCCTTTGTTTCAATCGTACCAAGATTCAAAGATGTTACAGTCAATCCTGGAATGGACATAGAAGCGTGTTGGAATCCACTAGGACAAATATAGAGAAAGTGAATAAAGTCTTGAGAGGATTGTGTATCAGAGGCTTTATGTGCTTGTGTGACTTGTTGACAAGTATACGTGATATTTGGATCACTAGAAACAAGTTCATTTTGGATTGCCGCAAAGCTTTGTTGAATTTGTTTATAGAGCTGTTGTGTTTCACAATTGGAAGCAAATGTAATTTCTGCTTCTGGAGGAATTGCATTGGAACGTGATGTACAAGTCATATTGACAATGTGTATATCAATATCTTTTTGTATAGCTTCTTCCATTATACGTACTATAACACTATTCGCATTTCCTCTTTCCTTGTGAATATCTGTTCCAGAATGACCACCTTGCAGACCAGCAATATGCAATACATATGTAGGTGCATGGTTTTCAATCATGTGCAGCTTTGCTATAGCTTGACCATAGCAGCCACCTGCACAACACAAATCCGCAACATCATGATTCATACTATCCAAACTAATCAAACGATCTGCTTGAATGTCTTCTTTTTGTAAGTGCATTGCACCACCTAGACCAACTTCTTCTTGTACAGTAAAGATACATTCCAGTGGTGGATGTGGCAGATGATCATCTTCTAATATCGCTAACATCATTGCTACACCAATGCCATCGTCTGCACCAAGTGTCGTATCCTTTGCATATAACCATCCATCTTTTTCAATGAGTTCAATAGGGTCTTTCGCAAAGTCATGTTTAGATCCTGGCCGTATTGCAGGTACCATGTCCATATGGGCTTGTAAGATCAATGGAGAAGCATTTTCATAGGCTTTGGATGCTGGCTTAAATACGCATACATTCCATACAGCATCTTGTTTGTATTGCAAATCGTGTTGTTTCGCAAAGTTACAAATAAAATCACTGATTTCTTTTTCATTATAAGAAGCTCTAGGAATCTGGCTGATTTTTTGAAACCAATAATGGTGTCTTTTTTGTATATCAAATGTCATATATTTATGCCTTATGCATGTGTCTCCATGCACCTGTACCTAACACAAGTGGAATATAACCTGTAACGTTTGGATTGATCAATACTGCACCACCTTCTTGATACAGTGGAATCATCGCATGATCTTCGCCAATCAATATCTTTTCTGCTTCTACCATGTCTTCAAATCTCTTATCTGCATCTGCAGCATCTTTACCACTCGTTCCATTTGTCATGACTGTATTGAATGCTTCACTAGCATAGTTACCAAAGTTCATAGAAGTGCCTTCTGTAAATGTATCCAAATAGGATTGTGCATCTGCATAGTCTGGTACCCATCTTGTTAAGCCAATTGAAAAGTCATGTTCCATCATTTTTGAAATTCTAGTTTTCTTAGGTTTTGCAGAAAGTGTAACTGTAATACCAGGACATGCATCTGTAATCATTTGTTCAAGATTTGCGGCAACTTTACTAGAATCTGCAGCATCATCATAGAGAATATCGATCGTTGCATCTTCCCCAAGTTCTTCAACAGCTTTCTTATAATATGCTTCTGCTTTTTCAGGGTCATAGGTAGAATAGTCTTCTGCAACATCTCTAAAGTCATTCCCATTTGTATCAAAAACCAAGTCTTTAGCAATCAAGCCATCTGCTTCTACTGCACCTGTTTTCAAAACATCATCACAAAGTGTTTTTCTATCGATTGCATAGCCAATTGCTTGTCTTAGATTATCATTAGACATATAAGGATCATCCATATTTGGATCCAAATACCAGATTCCAGAAGTCAGTGTTGTTTGGTAACCTTCCGTATCTTTGTATTGATCTACCATTTCCCCAGTCAATGTCATAAAATCCAAACTGCCAGATTCATACATCATTGTTGCGGTCTGTGTTTCTTGTACAAGTTCTACATTGATTGATTCTTGTGGATAGTTATCCGCATCCCAATACTTATCATTGTGTGTAAATGTATAGTGATTTCCACTAGACCAATCTGTCATTGTATAAATGCCGCTATATATCATATTGTCTACAGACAATGCATATTGATCTCCTTGTTCTTCTACATATTTTTGGTTCAATGGATAAAATTGAGGCCCCGTCATAGCAGAAATAAAGAAAGAACATGGAACTGTTAAATGTACAACAAACGTAGAATCATCTGCAGCTTCTACACCTAATGCATCTACGCCTTGATTTCCATCGATAACATCTTGTGCATTGACAACATTCAATGAACTCATCAAATAAGAATACTCACTTGCGGTATCAGGATCAACAAGTCTTTGGAACGCATAGACAAAATCTGCAGCAGTAATTGATTCTCCATTGGACCATTGGATACCATCACGTAAATGGAATGTATATGTTAAACCATCATCGCTCACATCCCAACTCTCAGCCAAATCAGGATGCACTTGTTTGTCTTCTCCATATTGCACAAGTCCAGATTGGCAAAGTGAAATCATACTAAAAGAAGCCTCATCTGTTGCGATAGTTTGATCCATCGTCAATAGATCATTCATAATCGCAATGTTCACTGTCTTGTCAGCTGCAGAAGAAACTTGAGAAGATGTACTTGTTGAGCCGCAACCAGCCATCATAGAAATGCACATCATAGTCGCAATCATACGTTTTGTTTTCATAACTTCTTGGTATATATAAATTAGCTCATCCAGCTGAGTTAAATCTATATACATCTCCTTT
>CALBJM010000224.1 GCA_937893225.1 uncultured Erysipelotrichaceae bacterium
AGTAATCAATACGGTGAGAATATTTTTACTTGGAAAAAATAAAATGGTAGTAAGAAGTCCGATAGCTAATCCGGATAGCATGATTACTTGAAGCTCATGATGCTTCACATTTATATGATCTGTGGCAACTTTTTCAACAATACTGATCAAGGTTGCTTCAGAGAAAGAATATGCAATGAGCATGCCAATTCTTGCATAACCGTATTGAATAAGAACTGTTTTAGAAGGCATGATGACAATGCATTTTAGAAAATGATTGCTGATGTATGTCCAAATTCCTATCAAAAAGAAAGCTAATATAGAATACAGAAGAGCATCTGCTAGATTTTGTTTAGCACGATTATAGTGTAGAGCGAATAAATTCCAGTTGTACATGACCAGAATTGCAGTGGCTAGATTTAAAGAGAACATAAGTGATATATCATATTGTTGCAACAAGAAGTTTAATAAATGTGCAACAATAGGCACCAAAATATATATACAGAGTGTGATTATCACTCTTTTATTTGAAAGTGTTGTTGATGATGTATTTGACATAAATTTCCTCGTACGGTGATATTTTAACAAGTTCAATGTTGTTTGTCATTGTTAAAGAAAATGAATTTTTTTGAGGATTTTGTAAAAAAAATCGTGAATATAGTAATAGAAGAAGTTGAGGGTAGAAAGGATGGAAATGATGGCTAGTAAAGATAAACCTTTGAGAAGTTTAAAAAAACACATTGGATATTGCAGTGAGTGCTATTGTAGATGCAAACATAGATTGCTTACGGATGATTATGATAATCGTTATTTTGTAAGAGACGTACAGCGTTTACATGATTTAGAGTACATTTCAAATATGAATATGCAACTTGAAAAATGTTCGAAAGAAAGCAATGGATTTTTAAGAGCATATTATTTTGATGAGGATGGTGACAAGATGTACTATGAAAGCATGCCACGTACCTCGTATTATCGCCTTCAGAAGAAGGCAATCTATGAAATCGCGGATTGCCTTAATATCTGAAAAATGCTAAAATCCTTTCAGAGGATTATTCATGGATCTTTGGTTGATTCTTTTGGATGTCTTACGACATATTTTATTTATTTTTCAATGAAAGCGGATACAGAGTCTGCTTTTTGAAGGAAGACAAAAAGATAAAGCTAGATATTATGAATATGATCATAAAAAAACTATCAGGAGGATTTTAAAAAATGCTGAAAGGTATTGCTGCTTCACAAGGAATCGCTATTGCTAAGGTTTATAAGCTTGAACAACCTGTGTTAGACATTCAGAAAAAGGAAGCTAATGCAGATGAAGAGCTTGCTAAACTTGACGCTGCTTTTAAGAAAACTGTTGCGGATATTGAAAAAATTAAAACAGTTGCTTCTAAGAGTTTGAAGGAAGAAGAACTTGCTATTTTTGATGCACATCTAATGATGGCAAATGACCCTGAATTCAGAGGTATGATTGAAGAAGAAATTAAAAATAGCAATGTTAATGCAGAATATGCTGCAAACACTGTTTCTGCAAACATGGTTGCAATGTTTGAGGCTATGGATGATGAATACATGAGAGGAAGAGCTGCAGATATCAAGGATGTAACTTTCCGCTTGATGTGTAATTTAACAGGTAAAGAAATTCCAAATCTTGCTACATTGGATGAACCAGTTATTGTAGTAGCTAAAGATTTGACACCATCTGACACAGGTTCTTTGAACAAAGAATTTGCTAAGGGTTTTGCTACAGAAATGGGTGGACGTACATCTCATTCTGCTATTATGGCTAGATCTCTTGAAATTCCTGCTGTCGTTGGATGCAAGGGTATCTTGGATGGCGTTAAGAATGGAGAAATGATCGTTCTTGATGCAATCAATGGCGAAGTTATTGTCAATCCAAGTAATGAAGAAATTGCAACATATGAAAAGAAAGCAGAAGAATATGCTGCTGAAAAGGCTGCATTAAAGGCTATGAAAGATCAACCATCCGTATCTACAGATGGTCATAAGGTACTTCTTGTTGGCAACATTGGTTCTCCAGCAGATGTTGATGGCGTTTTGGAAAATGGCGGCGAAGGCGTTGGATTATTCCGTTCAGAATTCCTCTATATGAAGAGTGAAGATGATTTCCCTAACGAAGACACACAGTTTGCTGCGTATAAAGAAGTTCTTGAAAGAATGGAAGGTAAGCCAGTTGTTATTCGTACCCTTGATATTGGCGGCGATAAGAAGTTGAATTACTATACATTCCCTGAAGAAATGAATCCATTCTTAGGAGTAAGAGCTATTCGTTTCTGCTTGATGAGAAAGGATATCTTTAAGACACAGTTGAGAGCATTGATCAGAGCTTCTGCATATGGTCATCTTTGCATTATGTTCCCTATGATTGCTACAGTTGCTGAATTTAAGGAAGCTAAAGCTTGCTATGAAGAAGCAAAGGCTGAATTGGTAGCAGAAGGTGTTAAGATTGGTGATAAGATCGAAGTTGGTTGTATGATTGAAATTCCTGCAGCAGCTGTTCTTGCTGATCAACTTGCTAAGTATGCAGATTTCTTCTCTATCGGAACAAATGATTTGATTCAGTATTCTATGGCAGCAGATCGTATGAGTGAACCGGTTTCTTACTTGTATCAGCCATTGAATCCATCTATTTTGAGACTTGTTAAGATGACAATCGACGGTGCACATAAGAATGGAAAATGGTGTGGTATGTGTGGAGAAATGGCAGGCGATGAGCTTGCTGCGCCAGTTCTTCTAGGTCTTGGCTTGGATGAATTCTCTATGTCAGCTACATCTATTCTTAGAGCTCGTAAGATGATCAACGGTTTGAGTTACGAAGAAATGCAAGGCTTAGCTGCTAAGGCAGTGGAATTAGATACTTGTGACGAAGTAACTGAACTTGTAAAGTCAGCAGTAGGAAAGTAATGATGTAAAATGACTCACAAATTGTGAGTCATTTTTTTTCGCCCTAGTGGACAGTTGAGCGCAAGCAATCTGTAAGCATAGGGAAGAAAATAGAAGTGTGCGAAACATAAAAACCACCT
>CALBJM010000225.1 GCA_937893225.1 uncultured Erysipelotrichaceae bacterium
TAATACAAAATATAAAGGGGATATTTACTTCTATGATTCTCAACGTGATGGATTTATGATTGCATTTAAAGCTCTTGGATATTCTATGAATACAGATAATGAAGAGGAAATTCAGAAAGCATATCAATGGTTGAGAGAAATGAATGCTACAATGGATCCTGCATATGTTACGGATGAAGTTATTGATGGAATGGTGAATTATGAAAAAGCTATTTCTGTTATGTATTCTGGAGATGCTGCATATGTATTGAGTGAGAATATGGATATGGATTGGATCGAACCAGATCAAGGTACAAACAAATGGGTTGATGCAATGGTAATTCCTAAGAATGCAAGTTGTGCAGGATTGGCAAATGAATTCATTAATTATGCAGCAAGTTATGACGTACAATTAGAAAATTCAGAATATGTAGGTTATACACCTGTTAGAAAAGATGTAGAAGATTATTTAGCAGGGCCAGATGGAGATTATTTTGAAGTTAGTGCATATGCCCCACGTGCAAATGGTAAAAATGATGAAACATTCCATTTTAATGAAAAACTCACGAAGCAATTAAGCGATCTTTGGAATAAAGTGAAGATACAATAAGATTTTTGGATGAATTTCTATACAAACTATTTCATTTTTATTCAAAAATATAAAAAAAGCAGGAAACTGCTTTTTTTTATGTCTATTCTTGATGAGAAAGTACGTCGCACGCAAGTTCGGCTGCGATAATATCTTGTACCGCAATACCTGTTAGATCCGCTACTGTAATTTGTTCATCGTTTTCTCTGCCTTTACCTTCGTGAATCAATGTACCAAGTTCAATAACGTTTTCCTTTTGAATTACGCCTTTTTTCAAAGCAAAACTTGTATCACCGTCTAAAAAGCACTGGCTCTTGGAATCATTGACTATGATATCTGCTTTTGCATAGACACTTGCATCAATTTCGTTTTTTCCTCCTGCATCTGCACCAACCCCTGTGATGTGCGTACCAGGGTGGACCATATCAGCTGTAATATATGGTGTTGTGGTAGTAGTAGCTGTAACAATGTAATTACATTCATCACAAATTTTCTGAACATCATAGGCAGGTTCTATGTCAAATCCTTTTGCTTTAAATTCTTCTACAAAGGCATCAGTGAGTTCTTTAGTATAACCATGAACAAGAACTTTTTTGCAATGGAGTACATATGGAGTCATAGATAAAATAGCATGTGCTTGTGTTCCTGTTCCACAAATACCTATCTTTGTAATATTTTTTGGTGCTAAGTGTTTAGCAACAACAAGTGTTGCACCTGCTGTGCGAAATCCAGTTAACCATCCTTCATCTAATAGGATTGCTTTCGTCATACCCGTTTTGGCATCGAATACCATATTGAGTCCATCACTTGTCGGTAAATTTAGTTTTGTATTTTCTGGGAAACCATTGAAGACTTTAATGACGAAAGAATCATCCCCATTTAACATACCGTATTTAATATATGTATTTCCAACGGGTTCATCAAAATGTAAAT
>CALBJM010000226.1 GCA_937893225.1 uncultured Erysipelotrichaceae bacterium
TGCATAATATCCTTCTGCATAATTTCTATTAAAATTTGGATCAATGACTTCCGATCCATTATCATCAATTGGTATAGCAATTTTATTTCCAGATGCATCCGTTGCAGGATTTCCATCTTCATCAATATAATAATGCTTTGCTATTTTATCACCATACTGATTTTCTTTGATAGAACCATCTTCATTTGTCCAATATTCCGTTACAGTATCTGCTTCATTCCATGGACAAACAAAAGAATACGCCACATTCGCATTTTCATCGCCAGAAATACATTGAGATTTATCATTGAGTTTGGCATAGATTTCATAGTAATCATTTAACTTATCCAGATTTTGATAATTTCCAAGAAAATACCCACCATTTCGCATTTGAATCTGCATGGCTTGATCATCATATGATAAAGCATATTGTGTAACTTGTGCTATATTTTCAATCATACTTTGGTCGACCGCATCAAATGCTTTGCACAACAATCGTGTTTGTTCTTTGTCTGTAAAGCCTTCTATCAATGGTACACTAGCAATAATGTCTAAATATGCGCTCTTCAATTCTGCTTTTGTATTATCACTAAGTAATATTTCAGCAGTGTCTTCATAGCGGTATCCAATTGCTTTTTTTTCTTGTATCGTAATAGAAATAACGTTATTGCTTGTGAGTTTCACAGATGCAGATGCAATTAATGGGTCTTTTTTTAGTTTCATTTCTTTTAAGAATGGAATATTGCAAAAAAAGATACTACCTTCATGGATATTTGCAACATCTTCTATATATGATGCATCCAAGTAATGTGTTCCATTGATTACCACGCCCTTTACACGAGAAGCTGATGAAAATCCATAAGCAATCAATAATAACAAAAAGCTAAAAAGTATTCCCCAATTTAGTAACTTAGGAATACTAGAAACAAGATTTGTATTGCTTTCATCAAATTCATTCTTTTTCACCGAAATTAAACATCTCCATTTCTGTCTTTAAATCGATGCCATATTTTTCTTTTACTTTTTGTTGAATCTCTTTGACAAGGCGCAAATAATCTTGTGCACTGGCATGCCCTTTATTCACGATAAAGTTGCAATGCTTTTCACTAACACAAGCATCTCCAATACACTTACCACGATATCCGATACCTTCAATCAATTGCCATGAATTCATGCCTTCTGGATTCCGAAATACGGAACCACAACTTGGAAATTCAAGGGGCTGAGAAGAAATTCTTCTTTCTTTTCGATTATTCATCAGTGCTTCGATTTCTTTTCTATCACCGTGTTTTAAGCGAATTCTGCATGCAACAATGATCCATTCAGGATGTTCTTGGAAAATAGAATGGCGATATTGAAAATCACATTCCTCTTTACTGATCCATTCTAACTTACCATTGCGATAAACAAATACTTCTTCTAGAACATCAGCCATACATGACTTATATGCACCAGCATTCATAAATATGCATCCACCCATCGTTGCAGGAATACCACTTAGCCATTCAAGGCCAGATAAGCCATTTTTCATTGCTTGATAAGCAAGAGCAATAGATGAACACCCAGCTTGTATCGTAACTGATTCTCCATTGAAGAATGCTTTATTAAAATGACGATCTAAACGAATGATAACTCCATCATAATCCGCATCACTGCACAATAAATCGCTGCCTTTGCCAATCATTTTAAATGATAAATGATTCTCTTTTATCAAACGAAGTACGCCATCTAAAGCTATATCGCTATCAGGATATACAACATATTTTGCATATCCGCCAATGCGTAAAGTTGTCATTGAAGAAAGTGGCATATTCGTATCCGTTTCACAAATTTCATTTAATTCTTCAAAGATATCACTCATGCACCAATTCCTCCATCCATTCAATCATACGATACGCTGCATCCCTTTTTCCATGGGCATATGCATTCTCTGCCATTGTCTTTCTCTTTTCAGGATTATGCATCAAAAAATTTACCGTATCTGCTAATTTTTCCGCATTTAGATATTTTTCTTCGATCATTAGCGCAGCCTGTTCATCCACTAGTTCCTTTGCATTATAAAACTGATGGTTATTCGGAACATATGGTGAAGGAATCAATATAGATGCACAACCAATAGCACCTATTTCACACATTGTTGTAGCACCAGCTCTCAATACTGCTAATGAACAACCTTTTAACATTTGTTTTCCATCAACATACTCTACGATCTTGATTCTTTCATTTCCAGCAAAAGAAAATGCATAATCATTACTTTTCCCAGTTGCGATAACCACTTGAAAATCATCTGCGAATAATGCACATGCTTCATCAATCACCTGACTAACAGAAGCAGAACCTAAAGAGCCCATCATACACACAACAAAAGGCATATCAGGCTGTAAACCAATATTCGTTAAACAACGTGTGTCAAATGTAGCCTTTGAAGCTAGTGTTGCCTCAGGATTACCTAAAATTCTTTGTTTATCTTTTGGCATTTGTTCCATATTTGCTTCATAGCAAGAAGCAATCGCATCAACGTATTTACTTAAAAAACGATTTGCCTTCCCCGCAAAAGAATTCTGTTCTTGAATCATTGTTGGTATATGCATTTTATGTGCAGCTAAGATCAAAGGTACAGAAATATAATTACCAAACCCAATACAAATATCTGGCTTTTCTTTCAATACGATCTTTTTAGCCTCTTTATAAGCATGCATCAAAGACGTTGCTGATTGAATTTTGTTTTTCAATCCACCATTGCCGCTTTTCATATGCACGCCATAAAATGGATATCCCATTTTAGGAATCACATTTGCTTCCATACGATTATCTGTGCCAAAAAATATCACTTCTGTGTTTGGCTTTTCTTGTAATAAAGTTTCAGCTAAAGCTGTAGCTGGATATATATGTCCGCCAG
>CALBJM010000227.1 GCA_937893225.1 uncultured Erysipelotrichaceae bacterium
TGGGAAGTCACAGCTACTGATGGTTATTATCTTGTGAATTTTGAAACAAGTGAGCTCGTGAAGAAGGAGGGCATATGACAAACTTATCAAATCGCGTGTTGAACATGGAAGAAAGTGTGACTTTAGCAGCGAGTGCGCGTGCCAAAGCCTTGAAAGCGCAAGGACGTGATATTTTATCACTAACATTGGGAGAACCTGATTTTGTAACTCCTAAGAATATCCAAGATGCAGCAATTGAAGCTATTCAAAATGGTAAAGCAAGTTTCTACACTGTTGCTTCTGGACTTCCAGAATTGAAGGATGCAATCAACAATTACATGGAAAATTTCTACGGTTATTCTGTTAACCGTAATCAAGTAGTTGTTGCAACAGGTGCAAAATTCATTCTCTACACTTTCTTTACAACTGTTCTTAATCCAGGCGATGAAGTTATTATTCCAACACCATGTTGGGTGTCTTATGTCGATCAAGTTAAAATGGTTGATGGTGTTCCTGTAACAGTTGCGACAACTGAAGCAAATGACTTCAAAGCTACTGTAGAACAACTTGAAGCTGCTCGTACAGATAAAACAAAAGTTCTTTTATTGAATTCACCATCTAATCCGACTGGTATGATTTACAGCCGTGAAGAATTAGAAGCAATTGGTAATTGGGCTGTTGAACACGACATCTTAATCTTGGCAGACGATATTTACGGTCGTTTGGTATATAATGGAAATGAGTTCACACCAATTTCATCAATTTCTGAAGCTATCCGAAATCAAACAGTTGTCGTAAATGGTACTTCAAAAACTTATGCTATGACTGGTTGGCGTGTTGGTTTTGCAGTTGGTAATGAAGAGATTATCTCAGGTATGGCAAAAGTTATCAGCCAAACCACTTCAAACTTAACGGCAGTTTCACAATATGCAGCGATTGAAGCTCTTACTGGTTCACAAGACTCTATCGAAGTTATGCGTCAAGCCTTCGAAGAACGTCTAAATACTATTTACCCATTGCTTTGTGAAGTTCCTGG
>CALBJM010000228.1 GCA_937893225.1 uncultured Erysipelotrichaceae bacterium
CAATATGCCTGCATAGCCATACATTTGTGCAGAAAAGATACAGTCTACAAAGTATGGTGTGTTGCAGAAGTATGCAGCTTGTTGCCCTATGGCCAATACTTTGTGCCTCGTTGTTCTATCATGCAAGCGCATCTCACACTTTTCAACATCATAGACTTGTATATTTGGTGCTAGTTGTTTAAGCTTACTCAAATCTTCATTGCAGCCATCTAAGAAAATAGATTCAATGATAAAGCCTCTTTCTATAAGATATGTTGCTAAACTAATCGGACAATCAATTGCTGACTTATCAATGGATATTGGCGTATCTCCTATAGTACTTTTTAGACGCTCTATTGCTTGTTCTACATGGCTTCGCTTTTCTTCGATTTCTGCTTTTGTAGGACTAGGAATATGCATCACGCTGCACGCTTCTTTTGTATTTGCATCGATTGCATCATAGTCATAGACAATTGGTAAATACACGTAGTCTTGTTGCAAACGATAATACAAGTCTTTTGCGGCCAACATACCAAATGGATGAAAGACAAAATTAACATGTGATTTAGCCATATCCAAATATTCTGTATAGTCATTTTGCATAGAAAAGTCTTTGACAATGACATTGTGTTTTTTTAAATTTTCAGCAATATCGTTATATTCAGCAGAAAACCAATTATCAATAAAGTTACATTGATTTTCCAATTGTTCTTGCTTTTCTAAAACACGATAGACTTGTCTTTGCAAAGAAGGTAATGGTGGTGTTTTCTTTCGCATGATAGGATCCATGTATGCATCTACAAATGCAATATCTGGAAATTCCTTACGCAATTGTTTATACACACGTAAGAAATTGGCTGCCATGAAGTGATGGATGCAAGACGTAAAAATAAATACAACCGTAGGTTTTCTCTCTAATGTATGTAAGACCTTTCTTGTCCCTTTTAAGATTGTTTCTTCAAGATCTCCTTCTAGGATATTATCTTCTCCAACTGTGATCGTAGATAAACGATCCATACACCCCATTTCTGCAGTCGTTAATACAACGCCTCTTAGACAACTCGTTGGACACACATAGATTTGATGGGAACCTGGTACTTGCGTCGCTAAATGCACAATGTTCCAAAGCCCTCGACATGGACTGCTATATAGCAAACCTTTTTCATGCGGTACATAATCTTTCAATAACGTATACTCAGGCATGGTCTACTCCATTTTCTATCATGAAGCGTGCAATGCGCCGTATTTCTTCTGCATAGGCACAATCAGGATACATTTCCATAACAGCGCGTTTTGCATTTTCTGCTTCACCAACATGATTATCACGTGGTAAATCTCCTACGATCTTTGCAGAAAAATCATTGCACAACACTTCAACTTTTTCACGTTCATTTTCAACATTTCTGCGATTCAGAATAATACCGCCTAAAGATGCATAACCACGTTCTTTAAAGTTTTCTACTGCCGTAGCAATATTTGCTGCAGCATAGATTGCCATATTTTCTCCACTAGTCACAATATATACTTGGTCTGCATACCCATCTCGTATCGGTAAAGCAAAGCCTCCACAAACAACATCTCCTAAAACATCATATAAAACGATGTCTGGTTTTTCTTGTTCGAATAATTCAGCTTCTTCCAATGCTTCAAAAGAAGCACCAATGCCTCTACCTGCACATCCTAATCCTGGTGTTGGTCCACCGCATTCTGCACAAAGAATGCCATTGTAGCCTTTGTGGATCAAATCAGATAAAATATATGCTTCTTTTTGTTGTTTTAATGTTTCTAATATTGTCGGAATGGGCTTCCCCTCATGTAGATACAAAGTACTATCTGCTTTAGGATCACACCCAATTTGAATAACTTTGTAGCCCATTTCAGAAAATGCACAAGACAATGCACTCGTCGTTGTACTCTTGCCTATTCCACCTTTTCCATAAATCGCAAATCTATACATATCACTTCTCCATATAAAAAACGTCCTATCCAAGATAGAGACGTGTTAAACAACTATATTTTCACACTTTCTCTTTAAGCTTAGATTGCTCTTTGCTCTTGGATACTATGTATATTATACACAAATCAAATACAAATATTGCTAACTTGATCACACATTCTTTTCAATGCTGCATGTATGCTTTCTTGTCTTTGGATCATAATTGATGCC
>CALBJM010000229.1 GCA_937893225.1 uncultured Erysipelotrichaceae bacterium
TTTGATTTGAAAATGTGATCTGAAGTATAGACATAAAATGAAGCAAAAGATATCTGTTATTGAATGTGTAAAGCAGATATCTTTTTTCGTAAATTATAAAATTGGATAAGTGATAAAATCATTTCCTTTTTTGATTAGATTTTGTTATAAAAGATGTAGGAGAATTTACTATGAAAATCATTCAAAAATGTATCACAATTATTTTTACTACAGCTTTATTAGTATGTACTGGTTGTCAAATGAAAGATCCAGCATTATCAGATTCTTTACAAACAATTATGGACAAACTCTATAAAGATATTCCTGAAGACCAGTTGCCAATGGCATTAGAAGATGTGCAATTAAATGAGGATAATGAAGCATATTTTCTTGGTAGTGACAAAATAGAGTATGCTGAAGGTTTAGCACGTGAACCTGCTGTTAGTTCGATTGCGTATTCAGTTGTTTTACTGCGTGTGAAAGAAGATGTAGATGTTGAAGCACTTGTGAAAAAGATTCAAAGTAGTGTAGATCCTGCAAAATGGGTTTGTGTAGAAGCGGAAAGTGTCATTGTAGAATCTAGAGGAGATGTGATTTTGGTGGTTATGGCAGATCAAGATCAAGCATCTACCATTTCTAAAGCATTTGAAGATTTGCAATGAAAAGCAAAGTCATAACAGTTGTTTTTACGGGTTTTCTTATTTTAGGCTTATTGGTACATGTGATAGTGCCAGACCAAGTGATAAATGCTGCAGAAAGAAGAGTTTTGCAACAATTTCCAGAAGTATCTACAAAGAATATTATTTCCGGGAAATTTTCTAGTGATTTCGAGAAATACTTATGTGACCAAATACCATATCGCAATGTGTTTCGTGAAATACGTGCAGAAGTGACAAGGAATATATTTCAACAAATAGAGGATGCTGGAATATATAGTGATGGAACGTATTTGTATAAAGATTGGTATCCGACAAATTACGAAGCAATTGCACACTTCATTGAATATATTAATGGAATGAAAGATGCTTTTACAAAAGAAAACCATATATATTTTGCATGCATTCCAGATAAAAATTATTATGCAATGCATTTAGATTGGCTAAGCTTAGATTATACATACATATTTCAACAATGCCAATCTATTATATACACACAAATCGACTTAAGAGATTGCTTGCAGCTGAGTGATTTCTATCGAACAGACATACATTGGAAACAACCAAATCTGCAAAAAGTGGTAGAAAAATTTGGTGCGTCTATGCACTTTTCAACACAATGGGATTATACAGAAAACACACTGGGCAGTTTTATAGGAACACTTGGGCAACAAGCAGCAGTGCATGGCTTTGAAGATACATTGACATATTTAACAAATGCAACGATTACAAATGCAGATATCTATTATATGGAAAATGATACTGAATCGGAAGTTTATACAAAAGATAAGGAATCCTATGATGCGTATGATGTGTTTTTAGGTGGTGCAAACGCATATATAGAAATGAAAAATCCAAACAGTACTTCAGATAGAGAACTTGTCATATTTCGTGACTCGTTTGCTTCTGCAATAGCACCATTATTTTTATCAGCATATTCCAAAATAACGTTGATAGATACTAGATATATTTCCAAAAAGTATTGGAAAGAAAAAATTGAGTTTACGAATCAAGATGTTTTATTTATGTATAGTGCTGGAATGATCAATAATGGTTATGCCTTGAAATAATATTTATAAACTAACAATGAGATAGACGTTTCTAATGATATAATGCTAGAGGTTGAGGTTTAGATATGAGAAAAATGTTTTCTTTGTTGGGGGCAATAGTGATTGCTTTTTCTAGTATATATACAAATGTTTATGCAGAAGGTGAAGAAGGAGATGGAAGTGAAACAAGTGCAGAAGTAAATGAAAATAATGATGCACTAAGAATTTTATTCACTGCTGATTTACAAGATCATGTTCTTCCATATAAGATTTCTAGTGAACAAGAAGATGATAAAGAAGTTGGTGGATATGCCAAACTAGCTTCTTTGATCAATATGAATCGTGGTGAGAATACAGTTTTATTAGATGGTGGAAATTTTTCGACAGGTACTGCTTTTCATACGATCAATACTGAAAAAGCACCGGATTTATCAATTCTGGGTATGTTGAATTATGATGCTG
>CALBJM010000230.1 GCA_937893225.1 uncultured Erysipelotrichaceae bacterium
ATTACTGGTTTGTGAAGGCGGGAGAAAGGCCGCCTTAATGGGTGAAAAAATGAAACAAGAATGGAGAAGTTTTAAAGGTGGTCATTGGGTAGATGACATTAATGTACGCGACTTTATTCAAAACAACTACACACAATATGAAGGAGATGAATCTTTCCTATCCCCTTCAACAGAAGCGACAAATACATTGTGGAATAAAGTACAAGCTTTACAAAAAGAAGAAAGAGCTAGAGGTGGTGTTTTAGAATGTGAAACAGAAATCGTTTCGTCTCTCACTGCCTATGGGCCAGGATACATTGATCCTGAAACAAAAGATCTTGAAAAAATTGTTGGTTTGCAAACAGACAAACCACTCAAAAGAGCATTTATGCCGTATGGCGGTATTAAAATGGCGCAAGAAGCTGCCGCAACATATGGATACAAAGTCAATGAAAAATTCGATAAGATTTTTAACGAATACCACAAAACGCACAACCAAGCTGTCTTTGATGCATACACACCAGAAATGCGTGCTGCTAGACACTCACACATCGTAACTGGTTTACCAGATACATATGGTAGAGGCAGAATCGTTGGTGACTATAGAAGAGTGGCATTATATGGTATAGATCGTTTGGTTGAAGAAAAGCAAAACGATATGGCATATTGTGGGCATGGAGATATGACTGACGATATCATTCGCCAACGTGAAGAAATCGCTGAACAAATTCGTGCACTCAAAGGCATGAAGAAAATGGCAGAAATCTATGGGTATGATATTTCTCAACCAGCGAAAAATGCCCACGAAGCTGTACAGTGGCTTTATTTCGGTTATTTAGCAGCTATTAAAACACAAAATGGTGCTGCTATGTCTGTAGGAAGAATTTCAACTTTCCTAGATATTTATATTGAAAGAGACTTAAAAGAAGGCACACTCACTGAAACAGAAGCACAAGAACTCATTGATCACATGACAATGAAATTCAGAATGGTAAAATTCGCAAGAATTCCTTCTTATAATCAATTATTCTCTGGTGATCCAGTATGGGCAACACTAGAAGTAGCTGGTATAGGACAAGATGGCAGACATATGGTCACAAAAAATGACTATCGTTTCCTCCATACACTAGAAAACATGGGGCCATCTCCAGAACCAAACTTGACAGTTCTCTATTCCAAGAGACTTCCAAAGAATTTCCGTACATATGCCGCAAAAATTTCCGTTGCGACAAGTTCTATCCAATATGAAAATGATGATGTAATGCGTCCTATCTGGGGAGATGACTATAGCATTTGTTGTTGTGTATCTGCCACAGAAACCGGCAAAGAAATGCAATTCTTTGGAGCACGTGCAAATCTAGCAAAATGTTTGTTATATGCCATCAATGGTGGTAAGGATGAAAAGTTCCTAGACAAGCAAGGCAACCATATGCAAGTCGGACCAGAATATGCACCAATCACTTCTGAATACTTAGACTATGATGAAGTAATGCACAAATATGATCTCATGATGGATTGGTTAGCTGGTTTATATGTGAATATTCTCAACTTGATTCAATATATGCATGACAAATATTACTATGAATCTGCAGAAATGGCACTCATTGACACAAATGTCAGAAGAACATTCGCTACAGGTATTGCTGGTTTCTCTCACGTTGTAGACTCACTCAGTGCAATTAAATATGCACGTGTAAAAACGATTCGTGATGCATCTGGTCTTGTAACTGACTATAAAATTGAAGGGGATTTTCCAAGATACGGAAATGATGATGATCGAGCGGATGAAATTGCTGTATGGTTGCTCAAAGAATTCATGCACAAGATTGAAAAATATCATACATACAGAAATTCTGAACCAACAACTTC
>CALBJM010000231.1 GCA_937893225.1 uncultured Erysipelotrichaceae bacterium
CTCTCCATTATATGTAATTCCAGATTCTAATCTACGAATATCATCTTCGCTCATTTCTAATGCATGCTCAACATAATATTCTTTTTCCACATGCTGTTTAGGAGAAAGAAGCTGATGTGCCAACGGACCATCATTCATGATCAAAAGCAACCCTTCCGTGTCTTTATCCAATCTTCCACATGGAAATAGACCTTTTCCATCTTCATAGATTAGATCCATGACCGTAGGTACCCGACCTTCTGTTGCACTAATATATCCAGCAGGCTTATGCAACATCAAATACATATGTTCTTCATAAATGACAGGTACATCATCTACAGTCACTGTATCTTCCTTTTCATTGATTTGCATACTGGAAGTTTTGGCTAGTACGCCATTCACTTTAACTCGTTTATCTTTGACCAGTTTTTTAACTTGCGATCTTGTTCCCGCATGGGCATTACTTAACATTCTATCTAATCTCATTAGGCACCTCTATGTAAATATCTATTTGCCATTTGCTTAATGGACATATGAAATACTGCTTTTGGAAGTTTCATCATTTCACTAACAATAACATAAACAATGATGCCTATGATTCCTACTACCGCAAGTTCCAACAAACAAATAATTCTGCCGCCACTTATCCAAGAAGGCCCAAACATATTCCACAAGGCAAAAATGCCATTCATCGCAAAACAAGCTATCAACATACGAATTGTTCTTTTTATGATTTTTTTATATTTAATATGAAATTCTTTTCGTATCTTCATTAAAGACAAAGCAATAATTGTCGCAGAACACAAACAACTCGAAACAATTGCACCAGTATATCCCATCAACGCCATCAAAGGATAGAATGTAGCACACTTCACAACGAATCCACATGCTAAATACACTATCGACTGTTTACGAAAACGCAATGTCAGCATCATCGAATTACAAATTGGCGTTAATGTAGTACATAAACCAAGTAAACTACTCCATTGCAAACAAGTCACACCATATTCCAATTCACTGCCGCCATACATAATAAAGTAAATCGGTTCAGCTAATGAAGCCATAGCAATACACACTGGTAAACCAATATATAATACAGTATCCAAACAATCTTCTATATTTTTATTTAAGCCTTTGTAATCATGATTTTCTAAAGAAACTGTCATATATGGTACGATTCCTGCAGAAAATCCAATAGATAAGACTTGTGGAATAGATGTCAACTTATCACAATTTGTTTCAATAATAGAATAAATTAACTTAGCTTGATCATATTCCATCCCTAATTTAGTTGCACAAGGTATAAAAAATTGTGTATTAATAAGTGTTTGTG
>CALBJM010000232.1 GCA_937893225.1 uncultured Erysipelotrichaceae bacterium
AATTTCATTATTGAAGACATATTGGGGAAAAATGATTGCTTTAGGTGGAGATACGTTTTTTGAGGCATTTGATCCAAATGATCCAAATTATTCACCATATGGGAGTACGATCGTGAATAGTTATTGTCATGCATGGAGTTGTACGCCAGTTTATTTAATAAAGAAATATGTCATGAATGGAGAGTGAGAATATGTATGGAATGATAGCGACTTGGAGAATGGCTTTAGAGGGGATTGAAAAGGGTGCACAAGTATTAAAAGAGAATGGTAATGTACAAGATGCATTGGAAGTTGCGGTGTGTGATGTAGAAGATTTTGAATATTATAAAAGTGTAGGGTATGGTGGCTTGCCAAACCGAGAAGAAGAAGTGGAGTTAGATGCTTCTTTTATGGATGGTGATACGTTAGCATTTGGTGCAGTTGGTGCCGTAAAAGATTTTGCTAATCCTGTACGTATTGCGCGTTCTTTGATGCAATATGATGCCAATAATTTCTTGGTTGGTAATGGTGCAGAAAAGTATGCTTCATCACATGGGTTTGAGAGAAAAAATATGTTAACGGAGCGTGCAAAAATTCATTATGAAAATCGCTTGAAAGAAATGAATGATGAATTAAAGCCATATAGTGGACACGATACAGTAGGTATGGTTGCTTTAGATCAAGATGGACATATGGCAAGTGCAACAAGTACGAGTGGATTGTTTATGAAGCATCCAGGTAGATTAGGTGATTCACCAGTTTGCGGATCTGGGTTCTATGTAGATTCTTTTGTTGGTGGTGCAAGTGCTACGGGACTTGGAGAAGATGTGATGAAAGGTTGCGTTTCCTATGAAATCGTTAGATGTATGAAAGATGGCATGCATCCACAAGAGGCTTGTGAAAAAGTAGTGCATCAATTTGATGAGGAATTAAAGCGCAGGCGTGGCAAAGCGGGAGACATGTCGTTGATTGCGATGAATAATCAAGGTGAATGGGGATGTGCTACAAATATTGATGGTTTTTCATTTGTTGTGGCGACACAGACTTGTCAACCTACCGTATATTTAGCATATCGTGAAGAAAATGGAAAAATGCGTTTTGCAGAAGCAGATCAAGCGTGGATGGAGAATTATATGCAGACGAGAACTGCGCCATTAGTGAGGAAATAATAGTATATGAAAAGAATGATCGAAGTTTGTTGTGGAAGTTATGCGGATTGCATTGCTGCGTGGAATGGTGGAGCAAAGCGCGTAGAGCTTAATAGTGCGTTGAGTGTTGGTGGTTTGACACCTACATTGGCAACGTTACAACGTGTCAAACAAGATACGGATTTAAAAGTGATTTGTATGAGTCGTCCGCGTGCTGCTGGTTTTTGTTATGATACAGATGATGTAGAGACAATGCTTTGGGATGCAAAGCTGATGTTAGAGAATGGTGCAGATGGCATCGCATTTGGGTTTTTGAATCGTGATCGAACAGTTTGCAAAGAGGCAACAGAAAAGATGGTGGAGCTTGTGCATTCTTATGGGAAAGAAGCAGTGTTTCATCGGGCGTTTGATATGTTGAACGATCCGTTTGTTGGTTGTGAAACATTGATTGCATTGGGCGTAGATCGTATATTAACAAGTGGACAACAAGCTAAAGCAATGGATGGTATGCGATTGATCAAGACATTGCAGGAAAACTATGGAACACAAATACAAATCTTGCCTGGTTCTGGCATGAATGCAGCAAATGCGAAAGAAATGATGGATACAACGGGTGTGTATCAAGTGCATTCTTCTTGTAAGAATTATGCAACAGATAACACAACAAGTTCTTCTAGTGTGACATTTGCTTATTTGTCTGATCCACATACAAATGACTATGATGTAGTGGATGAAGAGCTTGTTCGTAAGCTTGTAGAAGTAGTAGAGGAATGAAATATGCGTAGAAAAGATAGAGAAATAACTGATTTTGAAGAAATCATAGATGTCATTCGGCAGTGTGATGTGTGTCGTATTGCGATAAATGATGGGGAATTTCCATATATTGTGCCATTGAATTTTGGACTAGATGTGCAAGATAAGCAAGTATATTTGTATTTTCATGGCGCATTGGAAGGAAAAAAGATAGATTTATTGAAAGCTAATCCGAAAGTAACTTTTGAGATGGATTGTGATCATAACTTCATTTTCTATGATGATCGTATGAGTTGTACAATGGGTTATGCGAGTGTCATTGGACATGGTGTGATGGAATTTGTAGAAGAAGATGATAAGTTTGCGGCATTAAAGATATTGATGCGTCAATATCATGAAGAAGATTTTGCATTTAATACGGCTATGATGAAGGCAACTGCAGTTTTTCGCTTAAAAGTTCTGGATATGGCGGGCAAGCGGCGGAATAATGTGCATCCTAATGCTGGAAAACAACATGGTTTACAACATAAATAACGAAAAAGATGGCGTGAAAGCGTTGTCTTTTTTTTGTGGTCTAGGAAAGTTGGGAATCATTTGGTAGAATTTTGGGGCTAAAGGGGAAAGATAGATGGATTTTGGATTGTTTATTCTTGGGCTTGCACCAATTATTTGGTTGGCAGTGGCTTTAATGGTGTTGAAATGGCCTACATTTAAAGCAGCGTTGGGGTCTGTTGTAATTGCATTTGTTTTGGCGATAGTTGTGTGGCATTTAGATGTTATTGCTTCATGTAGTGCAGCGCTAGAGGGTGCGTTGATGGCAGTTTGGCCAATCATTATTGTCATATTGGCAGCTGTATTTACGTATCGTTTGTCTTTGCGAACGGGTGGTATGGATGTTATCAAAGCAATGATTACTTCATTTTCTACCGATAAAAGAGTATTGGTTTTGTTGATTGCATGGTGTTTTGGCGGATTTATGGAAGGCATGGCAGGGTTTGGTACTGCAGTGGCAATTCCAGCAAGTATGTTGGTTTCTTTGGGATTTGATCCATTGTTTTCGTGTTTGGTTTGTTTGGTAGCAAATGGAACACCTACAGCATTTGGCTCCATAGGTATTCCAACAGTGACATTGGCGAATTTGTTGTCTTTAGAGAATACGTCACTTTCGTTTGTGACGGCTTTGCAATTGACACCTTTTATCATTCTTTCTCCAATTCTTATGGTCATGATAACGGGAAATGGTTTGAAGGGTTTAAAAGGTGTTGTACCAATTACATTGATGAGCGGCATTGCTTTTGTTGTGCCAGAAATATTGATAGGTAAGTTTGTTGGTGCAGAACTTGCGGTCGTTGTTGGGTCTGTTGTTTCTTTGGCCGTGACGATTTTAATGGCAAAAACTGTGAAAGTAGATCCTGCATATGAAGTGCAAATTGATAAAAGTGAGACATTGGGCATGAAGAAGTGTTTATTGGCATGGTCACCTTTTATATTGATATTTGTCTTCTTGCTTTTGACGAGTAAATTGGTAGCACCAATAAACACATTTTTAGCACAATTTTCTTCTTCATTAGTTGTCTATACTGGTGCTGATCCAAATACTGTATCTTTTTCTTGGATCAATACACCTGGTGTTTGGATCTTTTTGTCTGCTTTGATTGGTGGTACTTTACAAGGTGCAAAATTAGAGGATTTCAAAATCGTTGCGAAAGAAACTGTTCTGCAGATGAAAGAAACGATGATTACAATGATTGCGGTATTAGCGTGTGCAAAAATCATGGGGTATTCAGGTATGATTGCTTCGATTGCGGCTTTTGCGATATCCGCTGCAGGTGCGTTGTATCCAATATTTGCACCATGGATTGGCGCACTTGGTACATTTGTTACAGGTTCTGGTACAAATTCTGGCGTTTTGTTTGGTGCAGTGCAAAAGAGTGCTGCAGATACATTGCAGATTGATCCATATTGGATGGTAGCATTGAATTCACTTGGTGTAACAGTTGGAAAGATGTTGTCTCCGCAGTCTATGGCAATTGCTTTGAGTTCTGTAGATGCAAAAGGGGAAGATGCAAAGCTCATGGCAAGAGTTATGCCATATGGCGTTTTCTTTCTTGTGTTGATGAGTGTGCTTGGCTTTTTAGGTGCATATTTTATACATTGATGAAGAGGCTCTTTTTAAGGGCCTTTTCTTTTGTGTTATTTCGGAACTTTGTTTCGATAGAAATTCTAGAATTATGAAAACACTTACATTACAATAGTATTGGTTAAAGGAGATAAATTACATGAGTTTTCCAAAAGGTTTTTTATGGGGTGGCGCAACAGCTGCTAACCAGTATGAAGGTGGATATTTAAGTGGCGGCAAAGGACTTGCGGTTGCGGATACATTAACAGGTGGTGATGGTATTCATAATATTCCTAGAAAGTTTATTTGTGAAATGCCTGATGGCACAAGAAAGGAATTTGGTAATAGAGAAGAAATTCCAGCTGGTGCAAAGGCTATTGTAGATCCAGATACATATTATCCAAGTCACGTAGCTACAGACTTCTATCATCATTGGAAAGAAGATCTTGGCTTGTTTGCTGAAATGGGATGTAATGTATATCGTATGTCTATCAACTGGACAAGAATCTTCCCTAATGGTGATGATGAAACACCAAATGAAGAAGGTTTGCAGTTCTATGAAGATGTATTCAAGGAATGTAAGAGACTTGGCATGGAACCATTGGTAACAATTTACCATTTTGATTGCCCATTACATTTGGCAAATGAATATGATGGTTGGGTTTCTAGACATACATTAGAAGCATTTAAGAGATATTGTAAGACTGTATTTACACGTTACAAGGGTCTTGTTCATTATTGGTTAACAATTAATGAAATCAACATTAATACAAACTTTATGATGAATGGTGTTCATGAACACATTTCTAATAAACAAAATGCTGAACAATGTAGATGGCACTTGTTTGTTGGCAGTGCATATGCAGTTAAGACAGGTCATGAAATCGATCCTGAAAACAAGATTGGTTTGATGATTGCACATGGTGCTTCTTATCCATATTCTTGCAACCCAGAAGATGTTTGGGCTGAATTAGAAGGTGCACATGATAATAAGTGGTTCTATGGCGATGTTCTTGTTAGAGGATATTATCCAGCATGGAAAGTAAAGGCTCTTGAAAGAGCTGGTATTACAATTCAGAAGGAAGAAGGAGAAGATGAACTTTTGAAGGAAGGCGTTGTTGACTTCTATTCATTCTCTTACTATTCTTCTCAAGTATATGCTGCACATCCTGAAGAACATGGTGTTTCTGAAGGTAACCAGACACAGGGCGTTAAGAATCCTTACTTGAAGGCTAGTGAATGGGGTTGGACAGTTGATCCATTAGGTTTGAGAATCAACCTCAACCAAATCTGGGATAGATATCAGATTCCTATGATGATCGTAGAAAATGGTCTTGGTGCTATTGATAAGGTTGAAGAAGATGGTTCTATCAACGATGATTATCGTATCAACTATATGAGAGATCATATCAAGGTGATGAAAGATGCTGTTGAAATTGATGGTGTTGATTTGATGGGCTATACACCTTGGGGGCATATTGATCTTGTTTCTGCTGGTACAGGTGAAATGAGAAAGAGATATGGCTTCATCTATGTCAATATGGATGATGATGGAAATGGTGATCTTTCTAGAAGTAAGAAAAAGTCTTTCTACTACATGCAGAAGGTTTATAAGTCCAACGGTGAAGATCTAGACTAATCATAAATATAGGGTGTTACTTTGTGTAACACCTTTTAAAATAGTGTTTTAATATATGTGTAATTTAAGAGATAATGCATAGAAAAGGAGTCTTATGTTATGAATGAAGTTGTTCAAGCGATACTTGATCGTAGGTCTTGTAAAAAATATAAAGACAAAATGCTAAAAAGAGAAGATATTGAAGAAATTATTCATGCGGGTTTATTTGCGGCAAGTGGTATGGGAAAACAAGGGGCTATCATTGTTGCAATAACAAATAAAGAAGTACGTGATCAATTGTCTAAAATGAATGCAGAAATCATGCATGCGAATATAGATCCGTTTTATGGAGCACCTGTAGTATTGGTCGTATTGCGCGATAAGAATGTTGCGACTTCAATATATGATGGTTCATTAGTGATGGGGAATATGATGCTTGCGGCTAGTGCAAAAGGCATAGGTTCTTGTTGGATCCACCGCGCAAAAGAGGAATTTGATAGTATCGAAGGTAAAGCATTGTTGAAAAAAATTGGCGTTGAAGGAGAGTATGAAGGTGTAGGCCATTGTATTTTAGGATATCCGGATGGTCCACTTCATGGTGTTGTTGAAAGAAAAGCAAATCGTGTGTATTGGGTCGATTAAAGTATTTTAGATTGCTGGAGGAAGCAAAATATGGAAGAGTCAGTTTTGGTGGATCGTTTTCGAAAGTGGGTCATACAAAGAGGTACGGAGTCTTTTCCTGTGACGGAAAACGAGGAAGGAAATTTAGAAATAGAATCTCAGTATGGTCTTGGAAGGGTGAATTTCTATCCAGATGCTATAGTAGAGTTGCGTATCGATACATTTCGTGATGAAACTGTCTTTTTCTTGCATTTTCAATTGAATACTATTGAAAAAGCCAAAGATCTGTATGTAGAGATGGAAGAGGCAATGCGTGATTTGAAGGCACAAGATAGTAAAAGAATCGTATTGTCTTGTACGAGTGCGTTGACGACTTCTTATTATGCAGAATTGTTGAATAAAGCTGCAGAAACACTTTCTTTGAAATATACGTTTTGTGCGTATTCTATTGATAAGCTTTTGTGTAATAGTAAAGGTGCAGATATGATCTTGCTTGCGCCGCAAGTACATTACATGCGTGAAAAACTAGAAAAGCAAATAAAAAATGTACCTATACGAAATATTCCTGGTCATATCTTTGGAAAATATGACACTGGCGCATTGATAGAAATGGTCAAAGGAGAACTTGATGAACTCGAAGAAAAGATGACACCTAAATATAAGCGTACGCAAACTTTCTTTGAAACAAATAAGAAAATTCTAACCATTGGGTACACGAATGGGGCTAGAGGAAAAGATGCGTATATTGTATATCGCTATTATAGAAATGGTGATATTGCATGGAGTGGGCAAATGAAAAGCGAAGGAGTTTCTATGGAGGAGTTATGTCAAACTATTACGCCTTTATTAGAAAAGTATCCTGAAATAGAAGTCATTGGGCTGAGTTTGCCAGGAACTATAGAAAATGGTGTCATATATTTGCAGGGTAGTTCTATCCATTTACATAACGTGCAAAGCGAATTGAAGGAAAAGTATCATAGAACAGTTTTTGCGTTTAATGATGCAAATATGATCGTAACAGGTATTTATTGGCTAGAGGATCGTTATCGTTCATTGGCATTATATTTTTTACCGACAGATGCTGGTTCTGCAGGGTGTGGTATCGTTGTGAATGGACATTTGATTCGTGGGTATCAACATGTAGCTGGAGAAGTGATGTATACACAAAATGTATTGCGGTTAAGCGATGATGCAAATACTTTGATGCAGAGTGAAGAAGGAACGTATGAAGTTGTTTCTAAAACGTTAGTGACATTGGTTGCTTCATTAGGACCTGAAGCAATATTTGTGTATTCTCCGAAGTCATCCGATATGAAAAAAATGAAAGCTTATATGCAAAAATATGTTGCTGAAAAGTTTTTGCCAGATTTGTATAACATTGAAGATGTGAGTGAATATATGATGACAGGTACGTTTTTGCGCTGTATTTGGAAAATAGATGATATCAAGAGAATGCAATATGGTTTGACACATAATCCGTATAAGTGAAAAGCATGTAATCCATGCTTTTTTTCTCTATGGGAGAAAGCTATAATTGTGGTAATAGAGGATTTGTTATGAAAAAAGATAAAGATAATAAAGTTTTAGAAACTGTAGAAGAAAAACCTGTCATCGTACTTTCTTTTGATGGAACGGTGATGGATACTGAACCAGCTATTATTGCAACATATAGGGAGTTATTTGATCGACATCATAAAAATGAATTGTTTACAAAAGAAATTCAATTAGCTGCATTAGATGATTCTGTGTATGCCGTGATGCAATATTGCTTTCCTGAAGAGGATACAAAGAAAATGGTACAGGAATATAATTCTTGGCAAAGAAATCATTTGAGTGATTTGATACAACCGATGCATGGAATCAAGGATCTATTGAAATGGTTAAAGAAACATGATTATAAGATTGCTACAGTTTCAACTAGAGAAAGAGCATCTATTGTTGAATTGTTAGAACATGCACATTTGATTCAGTATTTTGATGTTATCATTGGCGGTAAAAAATCTAATACAGTGGATACAGATGGTTTGTTCATGGCTTTGCGTTTATTGGATGCGAAGAGTTGTGTGTATATTTCAGATAGTAGTGCAGATATTATGGTTGGAAAGGATGCAGGTGTATTTACTGTTGGCTTTGCGTCTAATGCGGATAAAGCAAAGGCAATCGTAGAAGAAAGACCAGATTTTGCGACGGCGGATCTAATGCAAGTGAAGAAATTGTTGAAGGGTGAAGCTCTTTGGTTAGCGTATGATATTCATTATCCACAAGAGAATAGTGAAACAAAAAAGAAAGTGAAAAAAGATAGGAGAAAGTGAATGGCAGATTTTGTATTTCGTAAACTTGAAGAAAATGAAGTAGATATCGTGTGTGATATGATTCAAGATAGAATGACATGGATGGAAGAACATGGAATTCATCAATGGGTAAAAGGGGATTATGATACATACTATGATTATGCATATTTCTTGAATAAGCAAAAAAATGGTGAGCTATTTGGTTTGGTGAAAGATGGGAGAGTCATTAGTTGTGCAGTTTTATTAGAAGAAGATACAAGATGGCCAGATTCTCCTAAAGCACGGTATCTTCATAATTTTGTTTCTTGTACTGATGTGAAAGATGCTGGAAAGTTGTTTATAGAGTATGCCGAAGCCTATAGCAAGAAAGAAGGAAAAGCGTATTTTCGATTGGATTCTGATGTAGATAATAAAAAGCTTGCGGAATATTATACTTCTTTAGGGTATGTTGAAAGAGGTAGATGTGAGGCCAATGGATATTTTGGAATATTACGAGAAAAGAAGTTGTGATTTTTTGTAATGCTAGAGATATGTAGAACTTGAAAAATGTTGATAGATAATCAATAAATTTGGAAAACCGCTGATGCGGTTTTTCATTTTGGTGTGTCTTATGTAAAATAATGTGGTTGAGGAAATCTTATGAAAGTGTTGATGGTAAATACAAGTGAAGAAGCATTTGGGCAGTTGCATGAAGCAATGCAGATTTGTAGAGAAGGGCTTATAGAAAATGGAATAGATGTAGAAGATGTGTGGTTGGGGAGTAATGTAATACATCCGTGTACTTCTTGTGGTAAGTGTATAAAGAGAAGAAAGTGTTTGTTTGATGGTGTTGTAAATGAGATTGCGGATAAGAGTGAATCATTTAATGGTTTGATTGTGGGTGCAGATGTATTGTTTGGTGAAATTGGTAAGCAGTGTATTGATTTTTTAAATTGCTTGTTTCGCAGTGCAAATGAAAAATATGTTGGTAAAGTTGGGGCAGTGATATTGTCATCTAGAAAAAATAATACAGAGAGTGCTTATCAAACATTAAACGCTTATTTTTCGGCTTCGTGTATGCCTGTTGTCACAGGGCGGTATTGGAATACATATTGTTTAAGAGAAGTGGGAAAAGGTACGCAAGAAATGCGACAATTGGCACAAAATATGAGTTGGTTGGTAAAATGTGTTGGAGAAGGAAAAAAGAATGGTATTGAAAATCCGTGTATTCCCGATAAACTTGATGAATTTATGCGTGGAAGATAGGGTACAATAAAGGAAAGAAATGAGGGAAAAAACATGAATTATAAAGATACATATCAGGAATGGGTAGACCATATTCCTAGTGATGATCCGTTGCATGATGCATTAGTGGCTATGCAAGATAATGAAGTTGAAAAAGAAGATTCTTTTTATAAGAATTTGTCATTTGGAACAGCAGGATTGCGTGGGAAAGTGGGTGCTGGTACAAATCGTATGAATTACTATACGGTTGGTAAGGCAACACAAGGTATTGCACAGTTCATTGTGCAGCATGGTCAAGAAGCAATGGATAAAGGGGTCGTTATTGCGCATGATCCTAGACACTTTTCGCGTGAATTTTGTGAAATGACAGCAGGAATCTTCGCGGCAAATGGAATTCGTGTCTATACATTTCCTTCTTTGCGTCCAACACCTGAACTTGCATTTTTGATTCGTAAGATTGGTACTACAGCAGGTATTAATATTACGGCTTCTCATAATCCGAAAGAATACAATGGGTACAAAGCGTATTGGAATGATGGTTGTCAGGTTTCTAGTGAAATAGCTGATGGTATGGAACGCGAAATTAATGCCGTAGATATTTGGAGTGGCGTGAAGAAGTCAAGCTATGAAGAAGGTGTTCAGAATGGTAAGATCATTGTTCTTGGTGAAAAAGAAGATCGTGAATATTTAGATAAGATCGAATCATTGGCAATTCATACGGGAGATGAAATTGATAGTTCTATTCCACTTGTATATACACCTTTAAATGGTTGTGGCTCTATTCCATTTAGACAAATGTTAAATGATAGAGGATTTACAAACTGGAAAATTGTGCCAGAACAAGAAAATCCAGATCCAGATTTTACAACAGTAGGATATCCAAATCCAGAAGATCCAAAAGCTTTTGCATTGAGTGAAAAATATGGCAGAGAATTTGGCGCAGAATTGTTGATGGCAACTGATCCAGATTCTGATCGTTTTGCGATAGAGATTCGTGATAATGATGGGAATTATGTTCCACTCAATGGAAATCAAACAGGGTATTTGTTAGTAAACTATATTTTAGAAGGACATAAAACAGCAGGGACATTGCCAACAAAGGGTGCTATGGTGAAGTCTATTGTAACGTCATCGCTTTCTACGAAGATTGCGAAAGCATATGGCGTTGAAATGTTTGAAACTTTAACTGGTTTTAAAAATATTTGTGGAAAGATTCCGTATCTTCATGAACATGGTTATACATATTTGTTTGGCTATGAAGAGAGTGTTGGCTATGCTGGGTGTGAAGACATTCGTGATAAAGATGGGATTTCTGCAGGTATGTTGGTGACAGAAGCTGCAGCGTATTATAGAAAACAAGGAAAAACATTGTGGGATGTTTTACAAGCAATCTATGAAAAGTATGGATATACATGTGAAGAAGGTGTCAATATTGTATTAGATGGTATTACTGGCAGAGCTAGAATCGAAAGAATGATGCAGTGGATTCGTGCTAATCAGCCTACAACAATTGCAGGTTATAGTGTTGATCATATTGTTGATTATATTGGTGGGGTAGAGGACTTGCCTGCACAAAATGCAATGCGTTTCTTCATAGATGCAGATACATGGTTTGCGATTCGTCCTAGTGGAACAGAACCAAAGATCAAATTCTATTTCTATGCGAATGATGAAAGCATGGATAAAGCAAAAGAAAAGAATGCAGCAATTCGTGATGCGATTCTAGATTTGATTAATAGCGTTGAATAATATAATAGGAAAAGACAGAATGACTGTCTTTTCTTTTTGGGGTAAAATAGTAGACATGATTAGTGTATATACGTTGAAAAATTGGTATTTTGAAAAGATCAAAGAAAAATATAGAGTTTGGGGGAATATTAGCGGAAATGATAATTTTCAAGATGGACAATGGGTACATACTTCTTTTATCACAAAATTGGAAGTGGGATGGGGTGCGTTACATATATACACGGAGAATTCAGAATATTTGGCAAAATACGCAGAACATGATGAATTAGATAAACGTGTACTACGAAGAGCATTACGTGATTTCTTGTGGCCAAATGATGTAACAGTGTTTAATAAAATTGAACAATCTGAGCAGCGAAAAAAAGAAAAACAAAAGAAAGCGGATGATCCAGATGCATATAGAAACTGTGCAATCTTGACATTTTCTTCAGATATTTTAAATCACTTTGTGTCACTAGAATTGCGGCAAGGTAAAAAAATATATAAGCGTGTAGATTATGACATTCAACGTGGGATGTTTGAAGATGCATTTGTTCTTTCAGATCCTAAAATGGATTATGCATTTCGTTTTTTCCCATTTGGAAAAAATGCATACCAATTTGATGAATGGAAAGGAAAATTTACGCCAGTATTTATCCGCAATATTGGACAAGAACCATTCTATGCTTCAACTGTCTATGGAGATTTCGTGATTTCCCCGAATTCTACTGTTCTTATTTCTGTACGAAAGTCAGAAGAAAGAATGAATACGACGCTAGATGACGATACAATAACAGATAAGACAAATGTTTTGTCACATGCTTCAATACATATGAAATAAAAATGTCCTAAAGCCGAAGGGAGTTACGGTTAGGACATTTTATTTTTGAGAATAAATAACCAGCAATTTATCTATCTCAAGAAATAATGATAACGCAAAATAATGTGATTTGTATACTTGAAATTTCATTATATGCATGCATTTACATATTTTATGCAGATAATTCTTTGACACGAAATCGCACATACAAATTTAGAAGGAATATTAGGTGAATTATAATGAAAAGATATGCGTATATTCGAGTGTCAACGAAAGAACAAAATGTTGCTAGACAAGTAGAAGCTATGAAAAAAATGGGAATTCATCAAACCAATATGTTTATTGATAAACAGTCAGGTAAGGATTTTTTGAGAGAAGCATATTGTAAATTGTTGAAAGTGATAACACCGGGTGACATTATTTACATCAAATCAATCGACAGACTAGGTAGAAACTATGATGAGATTATTGAACAATGGCATAAAATTACAAGAATGGATGTAGATATAATTGTTCTAGATTTTCCTTTATTAAACACAACAGATCAAGTGAACGGCTTAACTGGAAAATTCATTGCGGATCTTGTTCTACAAATATTATCCTATGTAGCGCAAGTTGAAAGAGAAAATATAAAGCAAAGACAGAGAGAAGGTATAGAAATTGCATTACAAAATGGGACGAAATTTGGACGAAAAAAGAAAAGAAGACCTACCTGTTTTATGCAATGCTATCAAAAATGGAAGAAGAGAGAAATATCGCAAAGAGAAGCAGCAAGACTAATGCATGTCAGCAATCATACAGTAAAAAGATGGTTTATAGAACAAGAAAGTTATGAAAAATGATTAGTATAAGCGATTGTGTCAATAATTTTGTGTAAACAATTGTAACTTTGTAAGTGTTAAATCGT
>CALBJM010000233.1 GCA_937893225.1 uncultured Erysipelotrichaceae bacterium
GTACTCAAAGAAATCAAAAAAGAAAAAACAAAAGAAAAAAAGCCTAAAAAAACAAGAAAAGAAAAAAAAGCACAGAAGGCTAAAGATAAAGAAGATCGATTAAATCGTTTAATCGATGAACCTACAAATAGTTTATCTTTACTATTTAGTAATCCATTATTATGTATGGAACGTGTAGGTAAAGTGGATTATGCAACGCTTTCAACAGGACAAAGAATCGTTTTGCATGTAATCAAATGGCTGTCAATTGGGTATTGCATAGGTTTGTCTATAGCCAAATTTATCAATGTTGACCCATTTGGTTTTGCAAGAATGAACTTTACTGCTACAGCAAATCTTTCCGCAAAAATTGCTGTATTTGGTTTGGCTTTTGAAATCCTGTGTGGATATTTGATTTCTGCTATGAATAACGCTACAGGCAATACGATCGATAGAGCACGTATGGTATCTATTTGCAGTATCGCTACGCCATTTAAAGTGCTTATGTTCGTTATCAGCGCAGTGCTATTAGAAGTCTATACACCTATTGGTATTGCTTGTTTTGTTTGTGCAAGTATTCTATCAATCATGCTTACGGCATTTGGTTTAAGTAAAACAAGCCTATCTCCACGGAGAACGATGTTTGTAATTGCATTGTGTATTATTATCTCTACAACATTGTTTGGTGGGTATTTTTCTTTATTGTGTAAAGATGTCGTGGAAATTTTAAACAATATTATGAATATTTGATCCGTATAGATATACGGATCATTTTTGTTGACATAAGCCTGATCTACTTCTACAATTATCAAAGTTAGCAAAGACTAATTAAGGAGGAACTATGAATTTTATCAGCTATGTGGTTGTTATTGTTATAGCAGCTCTTCTTGTTTTAGATATTCGTTATTTGCGTGTGCATGGCAGTGATGATTGTACTGGAAGTTGTGGTAGTTGCCATGGCTCATGTAAATTCCAAAATGATATTCGAAAAGCACAAAAATCCATCGCAAGGAAAAAGAAACTCAAGAAAATACTTCATTTATCATAATGTTAGATTTGCGATGAAAGTGGTACAAATTAACGTGTATACAGCAGCGTATTTGTTGGTTTTGAAACAAATATGCTTTTTTTATATTTTGTGAATCTCAACGCTTCTTATATGATTTCAATAGTGGAGAGTAATAATATGCTAAATAGTTGTGTAGTCGTTGGAAAAGTATTAAGTAAGCCAGAATGGCGAGAAGAAGAAAATGGATATCAGTTATTGATCGAGTGCTATCGTCCTTTTTCTTTAGAAGATGGTACTATGAAAAAGGATGTTATGACAGTCATTCTTTGGAAAGGTTTAGGAAAACAGTGTGGGGAAATGTGTGGGAAAAGTGATATCGTAGCTTTAAAAGGTAGATTAGAATCACATCCGTTACGGCATAATGGAGAAGATTTGTATTTGACAAAAATCATTGCTGAAAAGCTTTCGTTTGTTGTACATGATGGAAAAACAAATGGTGTAATGTATTAAAGAGTGCTTTGTGTTAAAATAATGCCATTGAAAAGAGGGAATAAGTATGGCATTTGACTCATTGAGTGAAAGATTAAATAAAGCAATGCGAAACGTTGTAGGCAAAGGAAAGCTTACAGATGCGAACATGGAAGATATGCTGAAAGAAGTGAGACTTGCACTTCTTGAGGCAGATGTTAACTATAAAATCGTTAAACAATTTTTAGAAGAGATACGAGAAAAAGCAAGAGGAGAAGAAGTCCTTAATGCGGTGGAACCTGGTCAGCAGCTCGTGAAAATCGTCCATGATCAAATCGTTGAATTGCTTGGAAGTGAAGATGCGAAGATTCGTTATAGAGAAAGTGGCATTACGACAATCATGCTTGTTGGTTTACAGGGTACTGGTAAAACGACAAGTGTTGCTAAGATTGCACGTATCGCAAAAGAAAAAGAAGGGCGTAATCCTTTATTGATAGCTGCAGATGTAATTCGTCCTGCAGCAATTGAACAGTTACAAACACTTGGTAAAGAAATCAATTCAGAAGTGTTTACGCTCGGCGTAGATACGCCTGCATTACAGACTGTGCAAAAAGGTATGCTATATGCAAAAGAAAAGGGATACGACACTGTTTTTATCGATACTGCAGGTCGTTTGCATATAGATGAAGAATTGATGGATGAATTGCGCCGTATCAATGCTGCAGTTCAGCCAGATGAAATCCTTTTGACAGTGGATGCAATGACTGGTCAAGATATTGTAAATGTTGCAAAAGCATTCTCTGATGCATTACCTCTTACAGGTCTAGTCGTGACGAAATTTGATGGTGATTCTAGAGGCGGTGGTGTTTTATCCGTAAAGAAGATTACTGGAGTACCTGTTAAATTTGTTGGTGAAGGCGAAAAGATAGAAGATATGGGTCTTTTCCATCCGGATCGTATGGCAGATCGTATTCTAGGTATGGGTGATGTCGTTTCACTTGTTGAAAAAGCACAAGAAAAGCTTGACATGGAAGAAAATGAGAAAATGGCTGAGAGAATGATGAATGGCCAATTTACAATGGATGACATGTTAAAGCAATTTGAACAAATTCAAAAATTGGGACCACTTAGTGGAATCATAAAGATGATTCCTGGTATGAATCAATATGCTGGAATGATCGATGAATCAAAGGCAAGCGGTGCTATGTCTCATACTAAAGCTATTATTCAATCTATGACACCATATGAAAGAGCACATCCAGAAAAACTCAGAGGTACGATGAAAAAAAGAATTGCACGTGGTTCAGGTACACGTGTAGATGATGTCAATAAGTTGATCAATCAATTTAATAAAATGAAAAAAGCTATGGATCAAGTTGGGATGATGCAAAGAAATGGAAATTTAAATGAGGAATCATTGGAAAGAATGATGAACAATGCACAATCTCAAATGTCACGCATGCAAAATAATCCATTTGGAAAGAAATTTAAATAAAAAAAGTAAGTGTCAAGTAAAAAAGCTTGACACTCTTATTGTATAGCGATATAGTAATATTCGTTGATTAGGAGGAAATACACATGGCAGTTAAACTTCGTTTAAAGAGAATGGGCGCTAAGAAGGCACCTAGATACAGAATCGTTGCAGCAGATTCCCGTTTCCCAAGAGACGGTCGTGATATCGAAACAATTGGTTGGATCAATCCAACAACAGAACCAGAAACAGTATTTGTAGATGCTGATTTGGCAATGAAGTGGTTGAACAACGGTGCACAGCCATCTGACACAGTTCGTAACATTCTTTCCCGTCAGGGTATCATGAAGAAGTTCCACGAAGAAAAAGTAGCTAGAAAGAAGAAGTAAGTATGGCACAGCTTGATCAGGTACTTTTAGATCTTGTTAAACCAATGGTCGTTGACAAGGATAATCTAGAAGTAAGAGAAATGCCATCCAGCAGCGACAAGGAAATCGTTCTTTATGTATATGCTAAGAATGATGACATTGCTCGCCTGATTGGCAGAAAGGGAAGTATGGCATCTGCATTGCGTCAGGTTATGTCTGTTGCTTCTCATACTGACAATAAAAAAGTCAGCATCAAGTTTGAACAAATTTAATGAAGATGCGCAAGCATCTTTTTTTTAACATAGGAGGTGGTAGCACTATGGAATTTATTCGTATTGGAAAAATTATTAATACACACGGAATCAAAGGCGAATTAAAAATACAATCATATTCTGATTTTGATGCACAGCGCTATAAGAGTGGGAATACAGTTTACATTCATTATGAAAATACATATTTGCCTTTTATTGTGAAAACATTTAGGAAGCACAAAGGAAATTCTCTTGTTTCTTTTGAGGAACATCAGAATATCAATGATGTAGAAAAATATAAAAATTCTTATATTTTCATTGCTAAAAAAGACCGTACACCTCTTGCAAAAGGTAAGTTTTATCGTGATGAGCTGATTGGTTTAACTGCACTATCTTTGGATGAAAATCCATTAGGAAAAGTCATTGCTGTAGAAGAAACGAAGGGTGCACAAAATAATCTTCGTATACAATTAGATGATGGTAAAGAATTTCTTGTTCCATATATTCCGGAATTTATTAAAAATGTAGATATAGTACAAGGTACGATTACGATTGCAATGCAGGAGGGTTTGTTATGAGAATCACAGTTCTCACGCTTTTTCCTGAAATGTACCATGATTTTCTAAGCACTTCTATTATAGGCAGATCTTTAGAAAGAGAACTTGTACAAGTGGATTTTGTTCAGATTCGTGATTTTGCAAAAGATAAATTCAAACATGTCGATGATTCACCTTATGGAGGCGGCATGGGACAAGTTATGAAATGCCAACCTGTTTTAGATGCACTTCATTCTGTAAAAAATGAAAATAGTTATACGGTCATGATGTCTCCTTTAGGAAAAACACTGACACAGAAAAAAGCCAGAGAACTTTCCAAAAAAGACCATTTGATTCTCATGTGTGGACATTATGAAGGACTAGATGCACGTATCAATAATCATGTCGATGAATTGCTTTCTATAGGAGATTATGTATTAACCGGTGGAGAAATTGCTTCAATGGTTGTTATGGATTCTGTGATTCGTTTGCTAAAGGGATCTATTTCAGAAGGTTCTACAGACGATGAATCTTTTGAAAATGGATTGCTTGAATATCCACAATATACGATGCCGCGAGAATATGAAGGAGAAAAAGTCCCTGAAGTCTTATTGAGTGGAAATCACGCAAAAATTCGAGAATGGCGTATTGCAAAATCGCTTCTTGCCACAAAAGAAAATCGTCCAGATTTGTATGCAAAACATGAATTTACAAAAGAAGAAATCAAAATATTAAAAAAAATTGAAGAAGGTAAGTTAGATGTGTAGCAGACCTTCTTTTCTTAGTGGTACAATAACAAAAAGGAAGTGTCTTATGAAATATATTGATCGTAAAAATACACCAATAAAATGGCATACTTTTTTGAAGTATGTATTACCGATAGTATTTGTATATACTTTCTATCATACTGCTAGTTCTATTATTGCATTGTTTAATGAAAATAGTTATATAGCAATTAATTTACAGTTAGCAGGGTATTCTTTAAATCAAATGGGTGTTTTATTTTGGCCTATTATTGGTTCTTTGCTGTTTGAACTTATGGAAATCATACTGTTGTTATATGCATGTATTGGTTTATGGAAATGGGAAATATATGGCTGTAAATGCTTATTGATTGCATTGAATATGGAATGTGTATCAAGCATTGTATACGCAGTATTGTTGAGCCGTGTGCCTGCTTTTATGTTATATATGTCAAGTGGAATGCGTATTGGCGGTGCATATCAAACGATTTGGCAGAATCTGTTGTTTGCTTCATTTATCATTTCAGCAATCATTTACTTCATATTGTTTGGTTTACATTTTGTGTATTATAGAAAACGTATTGCATTGTTTGATCCATATTACATGCAGCCACAATATACATCTGTGCAACCTGATATATTTCCAAGTTCTATGCAAGAAGCAAGTGCTTCACAGATAAGATTTTGTCAAAATTGTGGTGCACAAATAACAGAAGAAGATGCAAAATTTTGTCCAAATTGTGGTGAAAAACTATAAGATAATTAGAAAAGAAGGATATTATGAGATTTGTTGACGTAATTCAGAAAAAAGCCAATGGTCTAGAATTGACAAAAGAAGAAATCCAGGAAATGGTAGATGGATTTGTTGCGGGAGATATTCCTGATTATCAAATGTCTAGCATGATGATGGCTATTCTTCAAAGAGGAATGAGCGCAAGAGAAACTGCGGATTTGACTATGAGTATGATGCATTCTGGGGATGTCGTAGATTTGAGTGATTTACCTGGCATAAAATTAGATAAACACTCTACAGGCGGTGTAGGAGATACGACTACAT
>CALBJM010000234.1 GCA_937893225.1 uncultured Erysipelotrichaceae bacterium
TATAAGTTTTATATTTTGACGTTCATCTTGAAATCTGCTGCAGAAGAAAAGCAAAATATTACAAAGAATTTGTATGATGTCTTACGTATGTCATTGCGTAAGACGGATGTTCTAACAAAGTCTTCCAATAATGAAATTGCGTTATTAGTTCGTATGAACAAAAAAGAAGATGCGAATTTGTTGTATACAAGAGTAAATCATAGATTATCTGAAAGATCGTTCATTATACATATGATTTAAAATATTCTACAAAATTGTTAAAGTGAGAATTTCTCATATTTTTGTTGGGTAGACCTTTATCAATAATGTGCTACCATGTGGATAGAGATAGGAGGTTTGTATGTGTACAGCATTGACATATAAAACAGAAGATTTTTACTTTGGAAGAAATTTAGATTATGAATTTGGATATGGGCAGAAAGTATTAGTTGTACCAAGAAATTACCCAATTGCTTTTCATCATATGGAAGATCAATTAAAGCATTATGCATTAATTGGCATGGGTATCATAGCAGATGGATTCCCACACTATTTTGATGCGATGAATGAGAAGGGGTTGGCTATGGCAGGGTTGAACTTTGTAGGAAATGCGATATATCATCCTGTGGATAGTACAAAAAAGAATATTGCTCAGTTTGAGTTCATGAATTATGTGCTTTGTACGTGTGCGAATATAGAAGAAGTGAAAGCTTTGTTGAAAGATACAAATATTGATGATGAAGTATTTTCTCCACAATTTCCTACAGCACAATTACATTGGATGATAGCAGATCATGATGGTTGTATCGTTGTGGAGTCTTGTAAAGATGGTTTACATGTACATGATAATCCAACAGGTGTATTAACTAATAATCCACCATTCGAAACCCAGATGTTTATGTTAAATAATTATATGCACTTAACAAATCAACAGCCTGAGAATACATTTTCAAAAGAATTGGATCTACAGGCATATTCTAGAGGCTTTGGTGGTATGGGATTGCCTGGTGATTTGAGTAGTGCTTCTCGTTTCGCAAAGTGTGCGTATACGAAGTTAAATAGTGTAAAAGCTACAAATGAAGCAGAGAGTGTGTCACAGTTTTTTCATATTATTCATAGTGTTGAACAACAAAAAGGGTGTTGTGAAGTGAAAGAAGAGGAATACGAGTATACATTGTATTCTTCTTGTATGAATACAAATAAGGGTATTTATTACTACACAACATATAACAATAGTACAATCAATGCGGTAGATATGCATCGTTGTGCATTGGATGGCAATGAAATACAGATTTTTGAATTGCATGATGTAGAAGAAATTCAGTATCAAAATTGATTGTTGAACTTAAAAAAGGTTGTGACATTAGACGTTGTTACAATCTTTTTTATACAATTTGTAAAAAATTTCGTTTGTAAAATACGTACAATATATAGTACAAACATTCTTTAATTGTTCTTGACTTAAAGCTAACTTTATATGTTACTTTTTCGAAGAAAGAGAGAAAGTAAATGAAAAGAAATAGTTTTGGTATATTAATGTGTGTCTTCATATTGATGAATTTTGTATTAAATATGTCTGCGTCAGTATTTAATGGTATTTTGGATGAAGTAGCTACAGAATTGAATGTTTCAGTATCGCGTACAGGAATGTTGAGTGCGATGTATTCTTATGGTGCGGGAATCGGTGTTCCAATTTTTCTTATTATTTTTTCGAAAATTAGAAGAGATTCATTATTGAAAGCAACTCTGTTTTTTAATATTCTTGCTACCATGGCAATGATAGCTGTTCGCAACTTTGATCTTTTACTTGTATGTAGATTTATGATGGGGCTGCTTGGGAATTGTTATTCCATTCTTGCGATTACATTGGTTGCCTCTCTTGCATCTAAAGATAAAATTGGTTTCTATCTTTCTTTGTTGATTGCAGGAAGCGCATTAGCAATGGTGGTAGGTGTTCCAGTAGTACGTATTCTTTCTGGAATTCTACATTGGAGAGAAATTTTTATTGGATTGATTGTTCTTATGATACTTTCTCTATTAGTATTTCAAATTTATTTGAAAGATAGTGAAGAAGCGGATTCTTCTAATTTGTTGAATGAATTGAAATTCTTGAAGAAAAGAGAAGTGTTATTTTGCTTGATAACTTCATTTATTACGTTTTTGGGATATGGAATGCAGACTTATCTTACTCCATATCTCTTACGTCTTTTTCCTCGAATTTCCCCTTATCTTAGTTGCATGTTAGTTAGCATCGGTGTGGCGAGTTTTATTGGAAATTTTATTGGTGGTATCTTTTGTGATAAAATCGGCTATCAGAAATGCATCGTATTGGGAAGTTGTATGCAGTGTTTAACTTCTCTTCTTATTATCTTTAGCCGAAATAACTTCTATCTGAATTGTTTTTTCATCATATTATGGATGATGAATGCATGGTTTATAGGATTGCAAATTAATACAGCAATCAATGTAGCAACAGAAGGAAACTCTAGATTTATTGTTTCTTTGAATAGTTCTGGAATTCAATTGGGAACAGCCATTGGAACAAGCATTGCAGGATTCATTATTTCTAAATATCATATTGGATATATATCTATTACATCTGTTATAACTTCGTTTGTAGTTGCGATGATTTATGTAAAAATCATTAAAGTAAAAACAAAGTGATTTCCTAAAAATGACAATTTCAAAAATTGCGCTTGGTTGTCCAATGTCATTAAGATAAGAACATTGAATCTAAGGCTTTGGTTTTAGGTGCTGT
>CALBJM010000235.1 GCA_937893225.1 uncultured Erysipelotrichaceae bacterium
AGCTAGAACACTCGCCCACGCGAAAAGCATTCTCTTATTAGACGATCCATTCTCATCTCTTGATAAAATCACAGAAGAAAAAATATTCAACAACTTAAAACAAACATATAATGATAAGATCATTCTTCTCATATCTCACCGACTTTATCAATTTCCGCAAATGGATCACATCCTCTTTATGCATGATCACACCGCAACATATGCCTCACATAATCAACTCATGCAAGAAAACCAATCCTATCGCAACCTATTTTTAGGAGGTGAAACGCATGCATAACATAAAACAATGTGTCTTAAAAACAATTACAAAGCAATGGATTCTAACACTGTTGATCATCATATTATGTATTTTCGTTATTTTATCAGCCTTATTACCACCATATATATTAGGCTTAATCGTAGATACTTTATCCACATCCTCACAACTGTCTTTTTCTATCATTGTGATTTATTTTCTTTCCCTTGTGGCCAATAAAGTATCGATTTCTGCACGTGATAGTGTTCTTGTTATATTTGGGCAAAAGATTTCCCACACATTACGCTCTGCTATGATGGAACACTATACAACTACCACTGCTCAACTTCTCTCTAAGCAAGAATCTGGTGAAGTCGTATCGCGATTTATTTCTGATGTTGATCAAATCGAGCAGCTCTTTTCTGCTGGCATCATTTCTTTATTTGCAGATACGCTGCAAATGTTAAGCATTCTATATGTTATCTTTCAGAAAACAAAAGGATTGTTTTTCATATTATCTATCACATTGCCATGTGTATTTTTCTATACACGCCATGTACAAAAACATATGCTAAAAGCAGAAAAGCAAAACAGACAAGCCATTGCTGAAGCAAATGCATTCATACCAGAAACGATTCACAATATTCTTACGATTCATAATCTCAACAAACAAGCCTACATGGAGGACAAATACACAACTCTCATCAATAAAAGCTACACCGCAATATCACAAACAAATTTCTATGATGCTATTTATTCCCCTACGATTCAAATCATTGATGCTATTACAATTGCTATAGTCATGGCTTTATCTGCTACTCGCGACCCTTTGGTTCTCTCTTTTTTTGGTATGCAAGCAGGAACCGCAGTGACAATTCTCAATTACATCGTACAAATATTTGCCCCAATAGAAAACATTGGTATGGAAATTCAAACGATACAATCTGCCATTGCATGTGTACAACGCATCAACACTTTCCTGCAAACACCACAAGAAACAAAAATAATATCCACACAAATAGCGCAAACAAATCATATCATTACAGTTAACAATATTTCTTTTGCCTATAACAAAGAATATATTTTACAAAACACCTCTCTAACAATTGACAAAGGTGAACATGTAACACTTGTTGGTAGAACTGGTGCAGGAAAAAGCACTCTCTTTAAACTAATCCTTGGGCTCTATACACCACAAACTGGATCCATCCAAGTATGTGGACAAGATCCTTTTACCATTTCTCCACAACAAAGGCGTTCTATTTTTGGCTATGTCGAACAAAAATTTCATCCTGTCATAGGTACGATTCGCGATCAAATCACGCTCTATGACACAATGATTTCTGATGAACAAGTCAATCAAGCTCTAGCACTAACAGGTTTGTTACAAACCGTTCAATTTTTTCCTAACAAATTAGACACACTTTGTTCGAAAGAATTGTTTTCACAAGGTCAATGGCAAAACCTTTCTATTGCACGTGCAATTGTTTGTGATCCACCAATTCTCATGTTTGATGAAATTACCGCTGACTTAGATGCAGAATATGAAAAACACATTTTGGAAACCTTGCAGCATATTTCAAAAAACAAAACAATTTTATCGATTTCCCACAGGCAAAACGAAAAAAGTACAAGAATCATACGCGTACAAGGAAATAGAATTTCAAACGAAAAAAGAGCATAATATGTCTAAGAGGTAAAAAAATGATAAACGAAATGCAATTTTTAAATGACATTGCTTATGTCAGAACAGGCGGTTCTAAAGAAGAAGAAAAAGCCGCAAAATACATACAACAACAACTTGAAGGTCTTGGTCTCAAAGCAAAAATCGAAGAATTCCCAGTACAAGCATCTAATATTCAATCCGCTACACTAGAAATCACAAAACCATTCAAGAAATCTATTCCATGCCTTGGATATGCAAATTCAAAATCTGCAAATATCACAAAAGAACTCTATTATCTACGAAACAAAAACAACCAAGCAGAACTTAAAAATGTAAAAAACAAAATCGTTCTATTAGACTCAGGCATGCCATATTGGACATACAAAGACTTGATAGAAAATGGAGCTTCAGGCTTTATCACGACAAATGGCATTCTCCATGATGACGATATAGACATTGACCAAAAAGAAATTCGTGAACCATTAGGAAAGCTCGGCAAACTTCCTGGTGTAAATTGCCATATCAAAGATATTTATCCACTCATCCAAAACAACGCACAAGAAGCAAAACTCACACTAGAAGAAACAGACATCAAAAATGCACATAGTAGAAATGTTGTCTGCAAAATCAAAGGTGAAGATGACTCTATTATTGCTTTTTCTGCACACTATGACTCCGTGCCACTATCAAAAGGTGTATATGACAATGCAACTGGTGCAATTACTATTCTAAAGATAGCGGAATATTTCTCTACCCACAAACCAAAGCACACTCTTGTATTTATATGGTGCGGTAGTGAAGAACGTGGTCTATTAGGTTCACAAGCTTTCTGCAAAAAGCACAAGAAAAATCTGAAAAACTACGCACTAGATATCAATATTGATATGATGGGATCACATTTAGGCGAATTCGATACACGTGTTTCTGCAGAAGATAAGCTCGCACACTACATTGAATATTTTTCAAGTGAAAAAGGATTTGCCAACAAAGTTACAACAGGTGTTTATCCAAGTGATTCAACACCATTTGCTGATGCAGGTGTACCTTCACTATCCTTTGCACGAAACACGATGCTTGAGCCAATCCATTGTAAATACGATGATCTATCAACAATCAATGAACAACGTCTCAAGCAAGACATCGCCTTCATACTTGCTTTCTCTATCAGAATGGCAAACAGTGAAATCATACCAGTCAAAAAAGAAATACCAGACTCTATCAAAGAAAAACTAGACTATTACAACTACAGAAAAAGACAACAATAACACAATAAAACAATCCTTGTAGAAAGTATTAAACTCCTTACAAAGATTGTTTTTTCATTAATCTGGTAAATTATCGACTGCATATTGTGCTTCTTCAACAGTAAATTTTTCTCCGTATTCACTCGTCAATTGGTCATAAATTGCAGACTTACTCATACTCATTTCTGTGTAATACTGTTCTGCTTTTTTTAATACATTTTGATTGTAGTCTACAGATAAATTATCCACAGCATATTGCGCAGCTTCACTAGGAAACTGATTCCCATATTCACTCGTCAATTGATCATAAATTGCCTGCTTGCTCATATACATATAATCTGCATAACTTTTTGCTGACTTTAACGCATTTTTGTATTCTGTAGGAACAGATTCTTCTTTTGGCGTTTCAGGCGTTACAACAACAATATCTTCTGCTTTTTCCGTTACCTGTGCATTCGTTGTATCTTCTTTCACAACATTATTCGCTTTCTCAGATCTACCTTCATTCGACTTTGATGAAGGATTAGCTACAGTAACAACAATGATGATCATAATTAGCCAAAACCACCACTTCTTATAAAAAGGTTTCAGATTGTTATTTTTCATACTTTGATTGCACCTCTCAAAATTTCGTCACTTCAATCACTTGATACGAAGCATTTTGATACGCTTCTATCTCATCACTAGATATAAACGTAAACACTTTTTCATTCATAGACTGTCCAGCACCCAAATTATTTGCATATACATAATCTGTAGCCAATCGACTCCCATCCGGATTCACTGCCTCGATTTGTACAGTAAAACTCGCTGATTCATTCAACAAATTCACTACTGTTACTGGCAACTCTGTAGAAGAAATCCCATACGCATCAGATTGTGATGTAAAAGCACCTATCTGCACATCCACATCTCTTCCAAGAATATCATCTGTATTCTCTCCAGTAGCATCATCCAATGACTGATTTATTTCATCTATTGATTTCGACCACGAAGCTTGCAAAGCCAAAGTAATTCCACAAGAAAGAATACATGCAATTACTCCAGCAATCGTCAAACCACGCTTGTTATGCGTCAAAAATGCAACTACGCCAAAGACAATACCAATGATCCCCATAACAAATGACATATTGTTCAAAATTGGTATAAATGAGAATACTAGACCTACAACTCCAAGAATAAGTGACACAATTGCTAAAGCTACTTTTTTGTTTTCCATAAAACTAACCTCCATGTTTTCTCTATTATAGAAAAAACAAAAATAACTTTGGTGTCCTAGTAGGACACACACTTTACCACGCAAAAAAAGAGTACTCTATACAGCACTCTTCTCACTTTCATTTACCTTGCGACACCTGTAATTTCCTGCAAAAAGCCTATACAAATCACCGCTATCAACAACACACAAATACACGCAATACAAACACCTATACTACGCAATGCTTTGTTATTACTCTGCATAAACGGAAATTTTTCAAACATACCTGTCCAACAAGTAAATACATCCACCCAACCTAACATCATATACAACAATGCTACTTTATAGCCAATTACATACACAAGATTTGTCACAACTACACCATTGATATCAATCGTAACATCTAAACATATATACAAAATACAAACATATGCAATACTTGCCACGATCATATGAAACGGATTCTTTTGCCGAAAACCTGGAATATTCAAAAATACTCTTTGCACATCTGTCTTTTCATTCTTCAATGCTTTTCGCAGTGCATTTACAGACTGATACCGATTTTCAGGATCCATCTGCGTACAAACATCTGCAACTTCTAACATATGCAAATCATCTAAAAACATTTTACGTATCAATATACCTAATGCATAAATATCCGTTCTTGCGTCACTTGCCCCAAATCCATATTGCTCAGGTGCTGCAGATTCTTCAGTACCAAGAAGAACTGTGTCTCGCGGCTCATCTTTGTTGTAAAGTTTTGCGGCATCATAATCAATAATTTTCACACAACGATCATTATCAATCATAATGTTAGAAGGCTTGATATCTCTATGTATAATTGCAGGCTTTGCATGATGCAAACTTTCTATTCCATCTAACAATTGTTGAAAAATATCCATTCTTTCAAGCATTGAAATGTCATGTTTTAACAAGACTTCCAATGTCACTCCATCTACATATTCTTCTACAACAATAAGCCCTGAATCCACCTCTTCATACTCTATGATTTCTGGTATGTGTATATTCGGATTTTCTTTTAGCCACGCAAAAACGCGAAGATTATAATGTGATAATTTCTTCCAAAACAACAATCTTCCATTACCATCTTTAATGACTTTCTTATTTCCATTTATCACTCCAACAATTTCATAATTTTGCATATTCATTTACAATAATTGTACCAAAGGATTTTATTATGAACAAAAATATCAAAACAACAAATTTAGAAAAGACACTCAAAAAAATCAGTACCGAAGAACAACTCAATACATACATAACAAACACAAAAGATTTCACATACACATCCTTTCTTGACTATTTTTACGCACTCAAAAAAGTAAAGTCTTTAGACAAGGCCACACTCGTGAAAAAAAGCGGTCTAGAAAGAACGTATTGTTATCATATTCTCAATGGTACAAAAGAACCTGGTCGAGATAAAATACTATGTTTATGTATAGCTGCGCAATTAAATATTTTAGAAACAAATCGTTCTCTAAAATCCGCACACCTACCACAACTCTATGTCAAAGATAACCGCGATGCCATAATACAATACGCACTACAAAAGCAACTCACAATCTCTGAAACGAATGATTTGCTTTCAAAACATAAATTAACGATTCTCATGTAAAAAATAGACCATATGCCGTATTTAGCATATGGTCTAAAATATTTTATTTTACTTTCCAAATCTAGCCATAAGATTTGCCATAGCATCATCCATGGTTACTTCTTTCTTGACTGGTTTTTTATTATATTTCTTCTTATCTTTAGAAGACTTTCTTCTCTTCATTTGTGCATCTCTTTGCTCAAGTTGTTCCAATGGGAGTAAAGAAAGCTGTACTCTTCCACGTGCTTCATCAATGTCATATACCCATACATTAACAATATCACCAACAGAAACGATTTCACTTGGATGAGAAACACGATTCATAGACATATGTGAAATATGTGCTAAACCATCTTCATGCAAACCAATATCAATGAATGCACCAAAGTCAACGACATTTCTCACTGTACCAGAAAGCTGATCACCCTTATGCAAATCAGAAATTTCAAGAACATCACTCTTCAAAAGCGCACCATCAAATTGATCACGATAGTCTCTTAATGGTTGACGAATTGCGTCTTCAATATCTTGTAATGTATAAGAATCAATACCAAGATCCTTTGTCTTATCTGCTGGGAATTCTGCATCTTTTTCACCAAGCTTAGTAATGCCGCAAGCCTGCATCAATGCTCTTGCTGCATCATAACTTTCTGGATGGATACTTGTTTCATCCAATGGTTCTTCTCCATCTGTAATACGCAAGAAACCTGCACATTGTGTATAAGCTTTTGGGCCAAGTTTTTTAACCTTTAACAGTTGTTTACGATTTGTAAACTTACCATTTTCATTACGATAGTTAATAATTTCTTTTGCAATACCCGCATTCAAACCAGAAATATGCGTCAACAATTCTACAGAAGCAGTATTCAAATCTGCACCTGTACGGTTAACAGCCTTCATAACAACTTCATCTAATCGAGAAGACAAAGCCTTCTGTGGAAGATCATGCTGATATTGTCCAACACCAATAGACTTCGGATCAATTTTGATCAATTCTGCAAGAGGATCCAATAATCTTCTACCAATAGAAACTGCAGATCTCTCTTCAATTGCCATATCTGGGAATTCAAGACGCGCAGCTTCCTGTGCAGACCAAACAGAAGCACCAGCTTCTGAAACGATTGCATACTGTACATCCAACTGATTATCACGAATCAATTCTGCACAAAGCTTTTCACTCTCTCTACTAGCTGTACCATTACCAATAGCAATGATTTGCACATGATATTTGTTGATAAGTGACAATACCTTCTTCTTTGCTGCCTCAATAGCATCTTTATTTTCTTTATTTGTCTTAAATGGATACACTTTATCTACAGTCAACATTTTACCTGTTTCATCAATAACAGCTAACTTACAACCATTATAGAAACCAGGGTCAAAACCAAGAACGGTTCTACCCTTCAATGGCGCCTGTAATAACAATTTTTCCAAATTCATAGAGAAAATCTCAATAGACTGATTCTGTGCTCTTTCACTCAAATCAGAGCGAATTTCTCTTTCAATAGAAGGAAACAACAATCTTTCACATCCATCTACTGCAGCAT
>CALBJM010000236.1 GCA_937893225.1 uncultured Erysipelotrichaceae bacterium
TATGATGGTAGTGCATTAACAAATCATAATGTTGGTGTGAGTGGTGAAGGATTTGTAGAAGGTGAAGGTGTTGCATTTGTTGTGAATGGTTCTCAAATTGAAGTCGGTTCTTCAGATAATACATTCACATATGTATGGAATGATGGAACAAATGAAAACAACTATACTGTCACAGTTGTGAATGGTTCTCTAGTTGTTACACAAGCTTCAGTTGTTCCTACAGAAACACCAGATAATGGTGGGAATACGCCGCAAACGAATCCTGGTATACAAACGACTACAACATCTAGAGCTGTAACACGTACAACTACTACATCTAATCCAGATAGTCGCGTAGAAGATGCAGATACATCTACAGATGAAAAGGTAGTAGAAAAACTACAAGACGTAGAAACAATTGAAGATGAATCTACACCTCTTGCGCCTCGTAAAGGGCATTGGGCTCTTGTGAACTTGATTTGTGCTTTACTTACATTAGTTCTTGCAATCTTCTTGCTCTTAGCAAAACATACAAAGAAAGAAGATGAGGATAATGAGAAAGAGGAACAAATCGAAGCAACGGAAGAAGATGAAGAAGTAGATGAAGAAGCTAAGCGTCATAGAAGATGGAAAGTCTTAGGCGTTGTAGATGCTTTGGTAGCAATCGTTGTATTTGTTCTTACAGAAAACATTTCTCTTCCAATGGTATTGGTTGATCATTGGACAATATTGATGGTTCTATTTGGACTAGTTGGTGTTGTGTGCTTCTTCTTTGGTAGAAGATGGCATGAAGAGGATGAAGACGATACGACTGAACAAAATGCATAGTTTGCCAGAATTGATAGGGGAACTCCGTTTGTGAGTTCTCTTTTTCTTCTGGTAATGTAAAATATTGTGTATGAGAAAGTTTTTGAAGTGGATCATTCTGGTGTGCAGTTGCGTATGTTTGTGCAATTGTACAGAAAAAGAAGATAATCCAGAGAGTAAAAGTTATACATTTGAAGAAATTTTGTGGCCAAGTGCAGATGGAATCAATGTAGATAGTAATCAAAAGGTGCAGATAGATTATTCTAATGTTGCACAAGGATATTTCATGGTGGAAACTTTGACTGCAGAACATGCGAAGGTAAAGATACAGGTTACAAAGAATGATGAAAAGTATACGTATGATTTAAATAAGGATAATACATATGAAGTGTTTCCTTTGAATATGGGAGATGGAAAGTATGATGTAAAAGTTTTTGAAAATGTGAGTGATGATCAATATGGATTGTTAATGGATACAGCGTTTGATGTAAAGTTAGATGATGTATTTTTACCTTATTTGTATCCAAATCAAATCGTAGATTACAACAAAGATACATTGTGCTTAGAAAAATCATTTGTTTTAACAAAAGACGATAAAACGGATTTACAACGTGTACAACATATATTTACATGGGTCGTTGATACGATTGTTTATGATTGGGATAAAGTGGATGCAGTGCAAGGTAAATTGGTATTACCAGTGCTGGATACAGTTTATACAGAAAAAAAAGGTATTTGTTTTGATTATGCAGCAATGATGGCAGCAATGCTTAGAGTACAACACATTCCTACAAAAGTTGTAACGGGAATGGTAGAAGAAGGATACCACGCTTGGATAGAAGTGTATATAGATGGCATGGGGTGGATCAAACCACATATTTATTTCAAGAGAGATGCGTGGACGAGAATGGATCCTACATATGTGGCAATGGATAGTGCGTATGATGGGTCGTATATTGAAAAATATACATATTAGTTGAGGAAGAACACATGAAAAAGATTAGTGAATTAGAAAAGGCACAGTTTTGTGAACAAATGTCTATGATTCTGGATGGTGGAATTTCTGTAGAGGATGGTTTGTCGGCAATCCTTTCACAAGTGGAAGATACAGCTTATCAGAGTGTGTTGTCTAGGGTTTGCAAGAGCGTGGAAAATGGAAATACATTGTCTAAGGCATTGCATGAAGTTGGTGTGTATGATGCGTATATGGTACATATGATCGAAGTTGGTGAGCAGAGTGGGTATCTTGATCGTGTTTTTGCAGAACTTGGTGTGTATTATCATCGTATGGATGATACAAAGAAAAAAGTGAAAGATGCTTTGACATATCCTAGTATTTTAATCACAATGATGCTTGTTGTTATCATTGTCATGCTTGTAAAGATTTTACCAATGTTTCAGGGAGTGCTCAATAATCTTGGAATTTTTTTGCAGGGTCCTTCTCTAGCCATGTTTACGATAGGGAAATACTTTGCGATAGTGTCGTTATGTGTCTTGGGTGTGTTGTTTGTTGTTTGTATGTATGTAGGTGTTGTTTTACGTACATCAGGGATGTCTTTTACACGTGTTTTACAGAAGTTCTTTTTTACAAAGAAGTTATCGTATGCATTGTCAGTAGTGCAGTTTGCGTATGCATTTTCGTTGTTATTAAATAGTGGATATAATCAAGAGAGTGCGTTGGAAATGTGTAGTGCAATATGCGAAGATGATACCTTAAAAAAGAAAATCGTTGATTTAGGTGGAAAGTTGAATCAAGGTGGAGATTTGCAAACTTGTCTTTTAGAGAGTCATATCTTTCAAGAAGTGTATAATCGTTTGTTAGTCATTGGTTTAAAAAGTGGCTATTTTGAAATGACAATGAATCGTATTGCTAAGGCGTATGAAGAAGATGTTGATTATAGTATTCAACATACGCTAGATATGTTAGAGCCTGGATTGGTGGCATTGTTGTCTGTAATCGTTGGTGTTTTATTGCTTTCTGTGATGTTGCCGTTAACTGGTATTATGGCGAATTTATGAAGTTTGTACAAAAAATAGTGAGCTATATTTTTCCTTTTGTGATAGGTGCTATATTTGTTTGTTTTATATATGGGACAGTTTGTAGTACTTCTTCATATGAAGAAAAGAGCATAGAAGTTATAGAGGACAATATTCGCAAAGCAGCAATAACTTGCTACAGTATAGAAGGATATTATCCAGCAGATATTTCTTATTTAGAGGAGAATTATGGGTTGGTGATAGATAATCAAAAAGTGAATGTTTTTTATCAATCATTGGGAAGTAATTTGTTTCCGGATATCATGGTGACATATAAAAGAGGTGCAGCATGAAAAAACATAGTGTAGTTGATGTAGTTTTTTCGTTATTATTGTTGCTATTGTTTGTTTGCAGTAGTTTTCTTTTATTGGTATTTGGTGCAAAAAGCTATAAAACTGGTTTAGAAAGTGAATCTGTGCGAGAAAATACGCAAATTCCATTGGCATATATCACAACGCGCATGCACCAAGCAAAGAATGCTTCTTGTGTACAATTGAAACAAATAGATGGCTTAGATGTGTTGGCTATAGATAATGATGGGTATGAAATATATATTTATGCAAAAAATAGCGTTTTGTATGAGCTTGTACAAGAAAAGAATATGAATGTAGACCTGGATAGTGGTACGAAATTATATACGATAGATTCTTATGAGGTGACATATGAGAGTGATGTGTATTCGATTTGTATCAATGGTGTGTGTAGGAAGGTTGGCATGAAATGAAGCGGCATTCTTTGAATTTTTTGTTGGAATTGTTGTTAGCAATCGTGATGTTTACGATGTGTTCTATTGTGTTTGTGAATTTATTTGCTTCAGCTTCAAAAAAGAATCAAATGGCGAATATCAAAAGTGAGGCTTCTTACATGGTAGAAAGTATTGCGGAAGAGATTCGTATACGTGGTAAGTATGATGTTGTGCAAAAACAAGATGGTTTTTGGATTGACATAGATGAAAAAGATGGAACTTATTTGATACGTGCGATAGATGAGGATGGAAATGTTCTAGAAAAGATACAAGTCAAATATCTAGGAGATGTATATGCATAAACGGCGTGTTACTACAGGGGTAGGTTTGTCTACTTTCATGATGTTATTTACTGTACTTTGCATGATGGTGTTTGCTACATTGGCGTATTTACAAGCACGTAGAAATGAAATGGAGGCAGACAAAGTTATTGCAGCAAGTGAAGAATATTATGCGGCAGATTATAAAGCTTCACAAATATATGAAGAAATTCAAATGCATATGTCTGATGAAGCATATCTTCAACAATGTGGTGTGCAAATAGAAGAGGATTTATATAAATATTCTGTTGAGATTAGTGAAACAAAAGAATTGGTAGTGACTTTGCGGAAAAGTGTTGATAAATTATTGATAGAACAGTGGCAAGAAGTTGTAAATACTAATCAAGAAAATTATGATTATCAAGGATTTGTACATTGAGGTTTTTTATGGACGTTGAACAAATATTAAAAAAAGCGATAGAAGATAAAGTTAGTGATATTTTTATTGTTGCAGGAACAACGATAGCATTTAAAAAGTCTGGGCAAATATATAGTTTCGGAGAAAAAATTTTAAATCCATCGGACACAGAAGATTTGATTCAACAAATTTATTCTTTGGCGACGGGTATCAATAAAAGTTTTGATACGCTTAAGCAATATGGTGAAGATGATTTTTCGTTTTCATTAAGTAGACTAGGAAGATTTCGTGTGAATACGTATTTTCAAAGAGGATCAATAGCTGCGGTAATGCGTGTTGTGCGTTTTGATTTGCCTGATCCAAAAGAATATCACATTCCTTCTGCTGTCATAGATTTAGCAAATTTAAATAATGGACTTGTTATCATTACAGGACCTACAGGTAGTGGAAAATCCACTACATTAGCATGTATCGTAGATCAAATCAATAAGACGAAACGTGATCATATCATCACAATTGAAGATCCTATTGAATATCTTCATAGGCATAACAAATCTATTGTGTCTCAACGAGAAGTTGGACATGATACAAAAGACTATATTACAGCTTTGCATGCAGCACTTCGCGAAGCACCGAATGTTATTCTTGTTGGAGAAATGCGTGATTTAGAGACTGTGAGTGTGGCTTTGAATGCGGCAGAAACTGGTCATCTTGTTCTTTCGAGTTTACATACTCTTGGTGCTGCAGAAACGATTTCAAGAATTATCGATATATTTCCACCAAATCAACAAGAACAAATTCGTGTACAATTGACAATGTCTCTACAAGCAGTTGTTAGTCAACAATTATTGCCAGGTAAAGATGGTAGCATGGTACCGTGCTTTGAAATTATGAAGAGTATACCTGCAGTGAAGACATTGATTCGTGATAATCGTTTACATTTGTTGGATAATACGATCTTACAGAATAAAGATATTGGTATGTTAAGTATGGATGATTCGATTTTACAAATGTACAGGGATGGTTTTATTGATAAAGATGTTGCTTTGCAGTATAGTTTCAACAAGGCTTTAATGGCAAAGAAATTAGATTAAAGAGGATTCTATGAAAAAACGAAAATATCAATTTCGATTATTCGGGGGATTAGATTTAACAATTAATGGGAAAAGCATTCCGTTACGAGAACAATTAGGTAGACAATTGTCTTCCATTTTTGCGTATTTGCTTTGTAACCATAAGCAAGCTGTTTCAAAAGAAAAGCTTATAGATACATTTTGGCATGATAGCGAAAATCCAACAAATGCATTGAAGTTTGCGATACATCGTTTGCGTAATACATTGAAAAAGATAGAAGACATGCCAGATGAAGAATTGATTACTACGACTTCTAAAGGCTATCAAATTAATCCAACATTATCATTGGAACTTGATACAGAGCGTTTTGAAAAAAATGTATTAACAGCTAAGAGCGAAACACAATTGAAACTCTATCAAGATTCTGTGAAGTTATATTGTGGAGAGTTCATGGCTGGTAATGAAGAAGAGTGGATATTAGCAGATCGTGGATATTATCGCTCTATTTTCACACAAGTTTGTCATACATTGGCAGAGCGTTTTATGAGTGTTTCGGATTATGATGATGCTATTCGTATTCTAGAAAAGGGATTGGGTGCTGATGAGTTGGATGAGTCCTTGATTTATTTGTATTTAAAGGCATTGATTCAAGAAAAAAGATATAGTTATGCGAAGTCTTA
>CALBJM010000237.1 GCA_937893225.1 uncultured Erysipelotrichaceae bacterium
ACACCATATGAAGTTTACTATTCAACTGTGTTGCAATTGACTTGACAATTCGGGACAAAAAATATAAACAAGGGCCATTATATTCATTAACACATGCAATGCAGAGAATTCGTGGTTCATATGCACTTGCGGTAATGTTTAAAGAATATCCAGAACTGATTTATGCTGCTAGAAAAGATTCTCCACTTGTTATAGGCGTGAAAAATGATGCAGCTTTCCTTGCATCTGATGTTACACCAATTATTCGTTATACAAAGCAAGTATATTACATAGGTGATGAACAAGTTGCGGAATTAGGAAAAGGGACGGCAAAATTTTACAATTTAGATCAAGAAGAAATAAAAATAGAACCTAAACAAGTGACTTGGGATGCAGAAGCAGCAGAGAAAAATGGTTATGAGCATTTCATGATCAAAGAAATTCATGAACAGCCAAATGCAGTGAAAGACACAATTAATTCAGTTATCAAAGATGGAAAAATCAATTTAAAAGAAATAGGCATAGACCAAGAATCTTCAAAAAAAATTCATAAAATAACGATTGTAGGCTGTGGGTCGGCGTATCATGTTGGCGTGGCAGCGCAATATGTAATTGAAACATTAGCACGAATTCCAGTACGAGTAGAATTAGCTTCTGAGTACAGATATCGCAATCCTATTGTAAATGAAAATGATCTAGTAATCGTTATATCGCAATCTGGAGAAACTGCAGATTCATTAGCAGCATTAAGGTTATCCAAAAAGAGGAAAGCAAGAACTTTAGGGATAGTCAATGTAATAGGTTCATCGATAGCAAGAGAGGCAGATCATGTATTCTATATAGTAGCAGGACCAGAAATTGCGGTTGCAACAACAAAAGCATATAGCGCACAATTAATTGCTATTTATATTTTGGCTATTCAACTTGGGATATATAATGGCAATATTTCACAAGAAAATTCTGAGAGATTAATAACTGAACTGAAAACAATTCCTGATAAAATGAAAAAAGTCTTAGAAGATAAAGAAAGAATACAGTGATTTGCTAGTAAATTTGCTAATGCTAAAGATATGTATTTTGTAGGCAGAGGAATTGATTATGCTGTAGCATTAGAAGGTTCATTGAAGATGAAGGAAATATCTTATGTTCATTCAGAAGCATATGCAGCTGGAGAAATAAAACACGGTCCAATTTCACTCATTGAAAATGGAACATTGGTTATTGGGGTATGTACAGATGGAAAACTCTATGAAAAAACGAGAAGCAACATGGTTGAAGTGAAGTCAAGAGGTGCATATTTAATGGGACTAACTACCTATGGAAATTATTCCATTGAAGACACAGCAGATTTTACAGTATATATCCCCCAAACTGAGCCTTGTTTTGCTACATCGCTAGCAATCATACCATTACAGTTATTAGGTTACTATTTATCAGTAGCGAAAGGTTTAAATGTAGATAAACCAAGAAACTTAGCTAAATCTGTTACAGTCGAATAAAGAGTAGCCAAAGAATTTAATGTAAAATTATTTGAGCTAAAATGGTGTCGATGATATGTCAGCACCATTTTATAATTTATATATAGATTTTTTGTTTGAAGAAGTGAGAAGAAAATTTACTTTTCAAGAAATGAATGATAGACATATGGAGACTTATTCTTAATAAGTATTAGATAATATGGTGACTTTGAAAGATCAAATTGTATTTGCGTATATGTAAATGGATTAAACTTTTTACTTCAGATCACTAAAAAAAGTAAAGAAAATCCTGAATTGCAAGTAGAAACTGGAATCAAGAGAAATTAGTTCTTGTAGAA
>CALBJM010000238.1 GCA_937893225.1 uncultured Erysipelotrichaceae bacterium
CGTCTTGATAAACTGCTGGATTCGCTCGCCGTGAGCTTCTTTCTGCTCAATTTTTGCAGCTAACTCATCGTAACTCTTCTTAGCCGTTTCGTAGCGCTGTACCAAGCCGTCGTATCGTTTCTGATAATCATTCTTGTCCTGCACTACACGAGCATTTTCATCTACCAGATTCTATCTCATTTCTACCGATACACAGTTTTCTTCTTCCAATCCTTTTTTCTTCAAACACGGAATCCATTGTGCATAGGATCTTTCGAATAATTTCTGTATTATCGATAATTTTACTTATCTCTGGAAGGAACTCATTGTAAGACTTGTTAAGCGATGTCTTGTTTTTTGTGATGTATTACTTCACTCATAAGATAACGATTACAATCCAGAAAATCAGAAAACTTTCTTTTGATACATGAAAATTTCTAAACGAAATTAGCAAGAAGGGCTTTCTATAACCTGGAATTTTATTGATTTTTAACAAATTTTGATATCGTTTCAATGACCTTTTCTACATCTAAAGGCTTTGCCAAATGTGCATTCATACCTGATGCAATGCACTTTTCTGCATCTTCAGCAAAAGCATTGGCTGTCATGGCAATAATAGGAATTGTCCTTGCATCCTCACGATCCATAGAACGAATACATCTTGTTGCAGTCAGACCATCCATAACAGGCATCATCATATCCATCAAAATAGCATCGAACGTATTCACAGAAGATTTTGTAAACAAATTCACTGCTTCCTGACCATTTTTCACAAGCGTTACGCTAGCTCCAGCATCTTCCAAAATCGTTTGTGCTATTTCAGCATTCAGTGCGTTGTCTTCTGCCAACAACAAACGCATACCGTGTATATCTGCAATCTGTACAGTATCAGAATTTTCTTTTTTCTTGATAGGTGTAGCAATCTCAAATGGAATCGTAATGATAAAAGTTGTGCCAATATTTTCTTTACTGCTTACTGCAATAGTACCTTGCATCTGTTCAACTAGGCCTTTTACAATGGTCATGCCAAGGCCAGTTCCTTGATACACACTACGTGCATCTGTATTTTCTTGTGTAAATGGGTCAAAAATATGCTGAAGGAATTGCTCGCTCATGCCTATTCCGGTATCTGTAATCGTCCAACGATAGGTTATGGTATGCCTGCTTTTTTCTAGACATTGAACATGTGTGGAAATAGAACCACCAACTTTATTGTACTTGATACAATTTGTATAGATATTCAGAAAGATCTGACGCAAATGTAAGGGGCTGCCATAAACCCAAGAAGATGTAGTACTCCTAGAATGTTTATCGTAAGTCATTGTAATACCGCTTTCTGCTG
>CALBJM010000239.1 GCA_937893225.1 uncultured Erysipelotrichaceae bacterium
TGATGGAGCATTTGCTAATGCAATGATGCATCCAAGAAATCACATTCGTAAAACATATGAAGTAACGACCAATGGTGTATTAACAGACAATATGTGTGCAATGCTTGAAAGAGGCATTCAATTAGAAGATGGAAAGACACTGCCTGCAGAAGTGTATTTGTTGAATAGAAGCGAAAAGAAGAACAAAACACTCCTTCAAATTACGATTCAAGAAGGTAGAAATAGGGAAATTCGTAGAATGATGGAGTATTTCCATTGTGAGGTTACAAGACTTGACCGTATTCAATATGCATTCTTAGATCTAGGCAACCTTCGTCAAGGGCAGTATAGAAAACTAAGAATGTACGAAGTTAAAAAATTGATGTCTATTGCTAATAAAGAATAAAAAAGCTCCAATTATGTATTTATAATTGGATGCCAATTTTTTGAAGAATCTTTTCTTCAGGATCGATATAAATCGTTTTATACGATGTAAGTTGTACCATACCAGGCTTTGCTCCTGGTATTTTTTTTAAGTCTTTTACAAGACAATATTGTACAGGAACTGAGGAAGAATACCTCCCTTTAGAATAATATGCAGCAATCATAGCAGCATAACGAATCGTTTCTTCATCAAGCTGATCACTATGCACGACAACATGTGCACCATGATAATCTTTTGCGTGAAACCAGTATTCATTTTTTCTTGCGGTATGCCAAGTCAAAGCTTCATTTTGTAAATTGTTTTTACCGAAAGAAATGCGTATTTCATTCGGTAAAATAAGTGAGGTGATATGTGGTAAATTATTTTTCTTTTGTTTTTGTTTCTTTTGTTTTTTCTGTTTCTTTTCTTTTAAATAGTTTTGCTTGATTAGTTCTTCTCGAATTTCAAGTGCAGTATCAAAATCTGCCATGTCGAGTTGTTCTAATAAACCTTCAAAATACGCAATTTCATTTTTACAGATGGTAATCTGCTCTTGTAAATAGATTTGTCCTTTTTTGAATTTATTGTATTTTGTAAAACACTTACGAGCATTTGCTTTTCCGTCGAGTTTTTCATCTAATGGGACTTGGATGAGAGTATCATCTTCCCAACTTTGCAGTGCAATCTGTTTTTTGCCTTTTGTATCTACAATATTATGAGAATATAATAAATCACCATATATTTTCCATTTTTCACAATCCTTAGCTTCATCAAAG
>CALBJM010000240.1 GCA_937893225.1 uncultured Erysipelotrichaceae bacterium
ACCTGATGGATGTGAAAATAGTAAAATACACCTGAAGCAAAGAATACTGCACCATCAGATGCATCGATTTTTTCATACCAAGATATGTCATTTAGGTCACAAGAAATATTTTCTTCACGCTCTTTGGCTGGCAACAATGCATTCCGTATAGTGATAACATCTGGAAAATCCAGGTTGTATATACGACATTCCCCGTTATCACAATTTCTGCCTGTACAATCTAGTCCACATCCTAGATTAACAACCGCCGCACGTGGATGTTCTTTCAAATAGTCTTTGATTTCATACGCTAGATCATTCTGCCGCATAGCTACTTCCAAAGAGCCAAATTTCTGCATCAATGAATGAGAATTCTTTTCAATATTCGAAAAGTCATAGTCAATCTGATCAAGCAGGCGAATTGCTTCTTCATCATAGAAAAGTGAAGAATACATTTCCGAGCATATTTTTCTTGAATATAATGGGATAATCAGAGTTTCTTGTACTGTATTTTTTTGAATTCTGTATTTCATATACGTTACCTTTTATTATTGCAGATAGTTCTGACATTCTTCTTCTAATTTTTGCCATATAGGATATGGCGCATTTTCAACATCAAAGAAATTTTTTATGTCTTTATTCAAGGCTGACATTTCATCTATTGCATGCATGGCATGATCACATACGCAAAGATTTCCAAGTGGCGTAGTGCATAGAAGGTGGAAAAACCGTAGACATGTCTTTCGATATGCTTTTCCTTCAAACTGCTGATCTGCTTCAGGAAGAATTCTATACCCAGCTTTCTGTATCGCACGATATCCTTCAATATTTGCATCGACCAACATATTCAAATAGTTCTTGTTCCCTCTCAACTTTTTCATATTTCCACACGTTCTGTAACAAGCAAATACGACTGGTAAGACAAAAGATGCATGACAGAGAAGATAATCTGCCATATATGGTTCATAATGAACATTATATTTTGTTCCGCTGAATATTTTCTTTATAAATACTTCATCCTCATATCCACCATGTACTGGACCAATGGTAATCTTAGCAAGATCAACAGATACTACACGTTTTTCATCTCTATATCCCGCAGCACTTGTAAAAGCAAACAGAACATTCTTTTTTGGAAATAATTCGGCCGTTGCTTGGCATCGCACATTATTGCCGACAAAGATAATATTCTTTGTCATATTTTCCTGTAATACTTCTGCAACCGAATTGATTTGTGTATAACGTACAACAACGAAAATCACATCATACGTATCCCCTGAATCAAGTTGGTTTATTACCGAAATATGCGTGAGTGAGGTAAACGGAAGAAATCTATTTTTGATTTTTAAGCCATTCCTTCTAATTTCTTCTCCCCATTTTCCGCGAGCAAGCAAAGTTACTTCATTACCTACTGATAGATTTTTAGCAAGATTACAGCCGAGTACGCCAGCCCCCAAAACCAATATTCTCATATCATTCTCTCTATCTATTTTTTCGATATCCTGCTTCATCTCGATATTCAGGATGATCATTGACATATGGGTCTTTATCTCCACAAATAACATAGTCGCATTTTTTTCCATCTGCACATGTCTCTGTACGAATCAAACGTGCATGAAGAAGTTCCATGGAGACATAATCCACATTGCATAACGCTGGCATGACTTCAGCAATACAATTTTGAAGAGCAAATTCTGCTACAGGACAGGATGTAAAAGCA
>CALBJM010000241.1 GCA_937893225.1 uncultured Erysipelotrichaceae bacterium
ATAAGATAGGAGGTGTCACCGATGTACGCACAAGCAACGTTAAAAAGGAATATCATACCTCGTAACGTTGCACACCGAATCGTTAACAGGGGTGTGCAAAAATGCACATGTGCGGGTGCATCGTTACGAAGTAAAAAGTATGTTCCGTTAAATTGTATCAATTTAGACACGGCAACCGAACTGTGTATCAGGTGTGGGTAGTTCATAGTAAGCATTCAACATTCAGCTAATATAAACTATAGTTATGCGGTGTAGTAGCTTTTTTTAATCTTTATGATTATTACTGATCAAATAATCGTTGTAGGTAACACATCACAAAATATATACATCTGTGATGTGCAGCATTGCTTTTGTTTTGGACGTGCGAGAATACTATAAATATGGTAAAATGTAGCACACATATATGGATGTAACGGAGGCTTTTATGGAAGCAAAAGATTGTAAGAAAAAAATCATTTTAACAGGCGATAGACCAACGGGTAAATTGCACCTAGGACATTATGTTGGCTCTTTACAAAGAAGAGTTGCACTACAAAACTCTGGGAAATATGATGAAATATATATCTTGATTGCAGATGATCAAGCTTTGACAGATAACTGGGATAATCCACAAAAGATTCGTGATAATATGATCGAAGTTGCCTTGGATTATTTGTCTGTTGGCATAGATCCAAAGAAATGTCATATTTGTGTGCAATCTAATATTCCTGCATTGCATGCTTTGACTTTCTATTATATGAATCTTGTGACAACGCAACGTCTTTCACGTAATCCAACAGTAAAATCAGAAATGGTGATGCGTGGATTCTCTAATTCAGATACAAACGATAATCAAGCAGGATTACCTGCAGGTTTCTTTACATATCCTGTTTCACAAGCTGCAGATATTACTGCTTTTAAGGCAACGACAGTTCCTGCTGGAGAAGATCAAGAACCAATGATTGAACAAACACGTGAAATCGCAAGAAAATTTAACAATACATATAATCAAGACATTCTTGTTGAACCAGAAATCTTACTCCCTGAAAATGAAACACAAAGAAGATTACCTGGCACAGATGGAAAAGCAAAAATGTCTAAATCTTTAGGAAATTGCATTTATCTTTCAGATGATGCTAAAACTGTTAAGCAAAAAGTTATGAGCATGTATACTGATCCTACACATGTAAACATTGCAGATCCAGGTCATGTAGAAGGAAATATGGTATTTACTTACCTAGACGCTTTCTCTTCTACAGAACAATTTGAAAAATATCTCCCTGAATATAAGAATCTCGATGAAATGAAAGAACATTATAGAAAAGGTGGATTAGGGGATGTGAAGTGCAAGAAGTTCTTGATCAAAGTCTTAGAAGAAATGCTAGAACCAATTCGTCAAGAACGTGCAAAATGGGAAGCTAATATTCCTGCTGTGTATGATATTTTAAAACAAGGAACACAAGCTGCAGTTGATACAACGAATAAAACACTTGCAGAAGTTACAGCTGCAATGAAAGTAAATTACTTTGCGGATGATTCCATCATTCAAGAATGGGAGAATTGGATCCATAAATAATGTAAAACCACATGAAAGTGTGGTTTTTTGTAAGAGGAGCTTATGAAAAAAACAATATTGATCGTTTACACAGGTGGAACGATAGGCATGAGTAAAAGTATTGATGGCTACACACCACAACTCACTTCTTTTATCGAACAACTCAATTCTATTCAAGAATTACATGCAGCTTGCATGCCAAATTGGGATATACAAGCGATGGAACCACTCCTTGATTCTAGCAATGTATCTGTAGAAGAATGGAATGCTATTGCCCAAATCGTTGCTGATAACTATGATGCATATGATGGGTTCGTGATTTTACATGGAACAGATACTATGGCATATACTGCTAGTGCTTTATCATTTATGTTGGAAAATAATTCTAAACCAGTTATATTTACTGGCTCACAAATCCCATTGTGTGAAGTGAGAAATGATGCACGTGATAATCTGATTACTGCTTTGCTTATTGCATCTAATGCAGATATACATGAAGTATGTTTATATTTTGGGGGTAAGCTTTTAAGGGGTAATCGTGCAATTAAGTTTTCTGCCAATGATCTCATTGCTTTTATGTCGCCAAATTATCCACCTCTTGCAGATGTAGGTATGGATATTCGGTATCATATGACTTCTTTATTGAACAAAGCAAATGGCGAATTTCATTTACAAAAGTTAAAGAAGATTCCAATAGGTGTCATTAAAGTATTTCCAGGCATACAATTTGATTTGTTTGAATCTATTATGACACAAAGCTTAAAAGGAATTGTTATTGAAACGTTTGGTGCAGGAAATATCCCAGCAAGTGGTGCTTCATTATTACCCTTGATTCAACGTGCATTCGAACATGGTACTTTAGTAACAGTAACTTCACAATGCCCTCATGGAAGTGTTGCATTAGGGGCTTATGAGACGAGCAGTGGTTTAAAAAAGGCAGGTGCAATTAGCGGCTATGATATGACTACAGAAGCGTGTGTCGCAAAACTTTATTATTTGTTTTCAAAAGATCTGCCTATGTATCAAATTAAAGAGTTAATGGAAGAAGACCTTCGGGGAGAGTTAACAAAAAGCTATTGAAAACGATTTCATATAGAAAAAGGGTATCTTTAAAAAGTGAAATAGATTATTATAATTAAGTTATGGATACTATAAGCGATGTGCAGTGGGAAGAGAGACTGAATAAAATCAATCAAATTGCAGTCTCTAATATGAAAAAAGGTAAAAAGAAATATTATTTATTTCTTGATTTTGATGGGGTAATCAATATTTGGGGGAAAGAAGATGACCCAAGATTTAAAGTGAGATCTATCAAAGATGATGCAAGTCAATTTGCGGATATTCCAAGTGTAAAAAGACTTTCTGATCTTTGTTTAAAATATAATTTGAATATTGTTATTTCCTCTTCATGGAGATTTGCAGGTGTTGGATATTGTCAAAGATATCTTAAAAATATTGGTTTAAAGAAAGGAATCAATGTTTGTGGTATAACCGCTCAAGATTTTGAAGAGCGGCAAAAACATATTACAGATTATTTATTTCAACATCCAGATTTTACGGGATTTATGATACTAGATGATTTATATTTGCCATATCTAAAAAATTATCTTGTTAAGTGTGAGACACTTGAAGGGTTTGATGAACAAAAGGCACATCAAGCCTATGTTATGATGAAGCACATGGAAGTGCGTGCAAGTGCCTTGAAGAGAAAACAATTTCAATAATATTTTATAGAAATCGGAAACATTCGATATTGTTTTCTTAGCTAAAACATTCTTTAATGTTTTTATGGAGGTTCAATATGAGTGAAAGTATCAGATTTGATGAAAATTTAAGTGTTTTTCAAAATGTAGTCATGTTGTATCGGAACGAAGATAATGCGTTGTTTATTGGAAATACATGGTTCTACAACAAAGCTGGGAATGACTATATGTCAGTCATGTATCATTTGCCTATTCCTAAAGGCATGAGTGTTATGGAAGGGTGGAATTGGCTAGATGATAATGATCCTCGTGTAACGCTTGTTCCTGAAATTTCAATGGAAACTGGTGTTGAAGACTTTTTATTTGCACATGGACATGAACGTGATTGGAAGAGTGTCACATATAAAGTTATCAATTCTTATGCTGATATTGAAAAATATCTTAAGAAGAATCCTTTAGAAAAAAATGATGTTATTGGCTTAGCTATCAAAAAATAAGAACTCGTATCGAGTTCTTTTTTTAAGAAAATGATAGAGATCAATCTCTATCATTTTCAGTATCATCGTAATATTTTTTCTCGTAATTATCTTGTTTAAACATTTCTTCATCTTCTCTAGTGAGAATGTGTTGTTTATTGCATGGAGGTTGCTGCACTTTTTTCTTTTTTTTATCTTGCATAGCTTTTTTTGAAAAAGATGATTCTTAAGAATCATCTTAGATCAATGGTTTACGGATAATGTTGCCTTCTCGCTCTGGAGAAACAGATACTAGAGAAACAGATACGCCTGTATATTCTTCGATGAATTCAACATATTTTCTACAATTTTCTGGTAGGTCTTCATACTTTGAAATCTTTGAAATATCTTCTGTCCAACCATCAAATACTTTCCATACAGGTTTGCATTCTCCATAAACTTTTAGAGAAGCTGGTACATAATCGATTGTTTTACCATTTAGTTCGTAACCAACACAAACAGGAATTTTATCATATCCAGTTAAGATATCGATCTTTGTAATTGCGATATCTGTAAGACCATTCAATCTTACTGCCTGCTTTACAACAGGAAGATCTAACCAACCGGTTCTTCTTGGTCTACCTGTCGTTGCACCAAACTCGCCACCTTTATTACGAAGAGCTTCTCCTTCTTCTCCAAAGAGTTCTGTTATAAATGGGCCTTCGCCAACACGCGTTGCATAAGCCTTTGAAATACCAATGATTCTCTTCAATGACTGTGGTGGTACACCAGCACCTTCCAGTACACCTGCACTTGTTGGGGAAGATGATGTTACGAATGGATATGTACCATAGTTAATATCCAACATATTTGCTTGCGCACCTTCAAATAATACCGTTTTATCTGCTTCTAAAGCTTCATTTACGAGTGATACGGAATCACAAACCATAGGCAATAGCTTTTCACGCATTGCGCGATATTCTTCTACCATAGCATCATAATCAAATGGCTCACCATTATATACTTTGACAATTTCAGCATTCTTGATTTCAAGAGTACTCTTTAATTTTTCACAAAATACATCCCAATCAACAAGATCGCAAACACGTAATCCAATTCTTGAATACTTATCTGCATAACATGGACCAATACCATTCTTTGTTGTACCAACTTTATACTTTCCGCCACGTGCTTCAATCAATTCATCTAGTCTTACATGGTAAGGCATCAATAACTGTGTTCTATCTGAAATCCTCAAATGGTCACAAGTCAATCCTTGTTCTTCTAACTGATTGATTTCCTGAAAAAGAACAGACAAATTTAAAACAACACCTGGACCAATAACGCACAAAGCCTGTTTATTTAAAATGCCAGATGGAAGTAAATGCAATACAGTTTTCTTTCCATTTACAACAACTGTATGTCCTGCATTGTTACCACCTTGGTAACGTACTACCATGTCTACATGCTTTCCTAATAGGTCAACGACTTTACCTTTACCTTCGTCACCCCATTGTGCACCGACTACTACATAACCAGCCATATTTTACTCATCCCTCCAAAACATACGCATTTATTCTAACACAATTCAAACACTGCGAGCTATTGAGTTCGAATTGTCATGCAAAAAGAATCGTCTAACGTGTAAATTATTACATTTATGAATATAATAGATGTCGAGGAGAATATTTTTATGTGTGAAAAGAACAATAAGGGAAAGACACCCGAAGACTATGGTTTTCATATGCCTGAAAAGAAAAATAGTTTTAAAATTGAACTGAATGAAAGATCTTCTGTAAAGAAGATCATAGGTGTAGTAAGTGGAAAAGGTGGCGTAGGCAAATCTTTTGTTACGAGCATGCTTGCTTGCGAAATGTCTAGAAGAGGATATCGAGTAGGCGTATTGGATGGAGATATTACTGGTCCATCACAAACTAAAGCTTTTGGAATTCATGAAAAGGCTATGGGAGATGGCAAATACATTTATCCATACGTAACAAAAAATGGCCTGCAAGTCATTTCTACAAATATGATATTGGATTCCGATGAAACGCCAGTTATCTGGAGAGGACCAATGGTAGCAAATATCTTAAAACAGTTCTATACAGATGTTATTTGGGATAATGTGGACTATATGTTTGTAGACATGCCTCCTGGAACGAGTGACGTTCCTCTAACAGCGTTTCAATCCTTTCCATTAGACGGCATCGTTGTTGTGACAAGTCCGCAAGAGCTCGTTTCTATGGTAGTTGAAAAAGCGATTAATATGGCTTGCCAAATGAATATCAATGTATTAGGACTTGTTGAGAATATGAGCTATGTAGAATGTCCAAATTGTAATGAAAAAATTGAAATTTTTGGAAAATCACATATTCAAGAAGTTGCTGATAAATTTGGTTTGCCTGTATTGGCAAAAATTCCAATGAGACAAAGTGTTGCACAAAGTGCAGATGAAGGTACTATGGAATCTCTCGAAGTGCCAGAAATCAAACAAGCTGTGGATTATATTGAAAATCACTAATTCACAAGAATCTCTACAAGCATTCACTTGAAATTCACATTTTTTGAATACTATACATTCATAGAGGAAAAGTATATGACAAGAATATTGATTACAGATGATGAAGCAAAGATCCGTTCTCTGATAGCCAAATATGCCATCCATGAAGGCTTTGAAACTGATGAAGCTTGCAATGGCATGGAAGCAGTGGAAAAGTGTGAAAGCAATCACTATGACCTTGTGCTTATGGATATCATGATGCCTGAGCTAGATGGTTTTTCTGCAGTGAAAGAAATCAAGAAAACAAAGCCAAATATGCCATTTATTATGCTTAGTGCACTAGGAGAAGAATATGATAAGATCCATGGATTTGATCTAGGTGTAGATGATTATGTTGTAAAACCATTTTCTACCAAAGAACTGATGATGCGTATTCATGCAATTTTGAAACGCACAAAGCCAATCAGTGAAAATGAAGACAAGCTCGTTGTGGATCAAATGATCATTGATTATTCAGCAAGAACTGTTACG
>CALBJM010000242.1 GCA_937893225.1 uncultured Erysipelotrichaceae bacterium
GGCTTTGAAAGCTATTAGATACTCCACGTGTACTCACCTCCTTTCCAAAGATTGAAAGGTAGCCGAGAAAATAATGATATCAGAAGGCTTTTTCATGATCCTATATGTGAACTAACATAAAAAATATTACACTCTTTTTTCTTCATTAATTCTATCTTTTCTTATCCTTTTGAATGTACTTCTATAATTAAAAATCCCATCTTTGTGATTACACACCGATGAGATTTTTTTACGCTATTCTTATTAATTTGCTTGCTTCATTTCTAATTTTACTTGTTTTACATATGCATTATTATGGAAACTGATCAATAGTTCGACTAACATTAAACACCAAATAATAGGTTCACACCATATTACTGCTTCGTATTGAAATACCGGAATCAAAAAAATCGTAAATAAAATCTTTCCAACACATTCAATTACGGAAGAAAATAATGGAAGTATCTTAGAACCTAATCCTTGTAAAGCAAATCTCGTTTGCATAAGCATACCTAATATTGCATAAAACGGTCCAACGACATACAAGAATCTAGAACCATTAGATAAAATCGTTGGATCATTTGACCCAGAAATCAAATGAATCAAAGATGGAGCTGTTGTCCATAAAATAATTGTACAAACGATTGCGAACACAACATCAAACAAATAGGCATCTTTCATAGCTACTAAGATACGTTTTCCTTGATTGGATCCCTTGTTTTGTCCAATAAATGTTGATACTGCCAAACCCATAGACATAAATGGCAAATTCATCAATGCATACACTTTTCTAGCAGCCACATGTCCAGCAATGATTTTTGTACCAAGTCCATTAATACCAGACTGTAAAATAATACTTCCAACAGAAACAATAGAACCCATAATAGCCATTGCATACCCCTGTCCTGCTAAGTCTTTCATCAATGCTCCATCTACTTTAAATTCATCCAAAGTTGGAACAACTTCCTTTACTTTTGTGATCATATAAATAATACACAAAACTGCACTAATACCTTGTGCAGCTACTGTAGCAATTGCTGCACCAGCTACACCCATGCCTAACCACTTCATAAATGCATAGTCTAAAAAGATGTTTAATAAAGAAGAAAACACAAGAAATACAAGTGGCATAACAGAATTGCCAATTGAACGTAAAATACCTGAACAAAGATTATAAGCAAACATCACAAATACAAAATATCCAATTACAGAAATATAGCTATAAGCTTGATCAAGAATTTCTGCAGGTGTATCAATCAAAAGTAACAATGGTTTTAAAGCAACACCAGACAAAATCGTTAATACAATGCATGTAAATATGCCTATTTCAATTGACCCTGCTACTGCTTGACGCATTTTCTTTGTATTACCTTCTCCAAAAGCACGCGAAATCACAATAGAAAACCCTGCACCTAAACTCATAGAAAATCCAACGAGCAATTCAAAAATAGATGCCGTTGCTCCTACGGCAGCTAGAGAACTTTCACCTAATACGTGTCCAACTAATGCTGTATCTACCGCGTTATATAATTGTTGGAAACAATTCGATATAAAAATCGGAATCATGAAAATAATCATGTTCTTTAAAATTGGTCCGTGTAAAAGATCTACAGACCCCAATGCTTTTTTTTCACTCATATTATCCCCTCACCTTCTTGTAATTATACTGGTGCAAATTTGAAAAGCAATCTTATTTGAATGCGTTTACAATTGTAATATAATAATAAAAAAGAAAGGATTATTAAAAAATGGCATTTCCAAAAAACTTTTTATGGGGTGGCGCAGTCGCTGCCAATCAGTGTGAAGGTGCATATCTAGAAGATGGAAAAGGACTTTCCGATGCAGATATGCTAAAGGGAGGTAATGTAAGTACTCCTAGAAAATTCTCTCCTGAAATTGAAAAGGGAGTTTATTATCCTTCTCATGAAGCAATTGATTTTTATCATCGTTATAAAGAAGATATCGCATTATTTGCTGAAATGGGATTTACAACATTCCGTTTGTCTATCAACTGGTCTAGAATTTATCCTAATGGAGATGATGCGGAAGCAAATGAAGCTGGTTTACAGTTCTATGATAATGTATTTGATGAATGTAAGAAGTATGGTATTGAACCACTTGTAACATTGTGTCACTATGAAATTCCATGGAATATTTCTGTTAAATATCATGGCTTTGCTGATCGTCGCGTCATTGATATGTATGTGAAATATGCTACGACATGTTTTAGAAGATACAAGGATAAAGTTAAGTATTGGTTAACATTTAATGAAATCAACTGTGCTCTTGTTGGTTCTGGATATAATGGAATCGGTGTAGTAACAGATGAAGAATATGCTGATAAGTCACAGCGTCCTGTAGATGCATTGAAGGTAGATCCAAATACAAGATATCAAGCTTTGCATAATGAATTTGTAGCATCTGCAAAAGCAGTTATTGAAGGTCATAAGATCAACCCTGATTTCATGATTGGTTGTATGATTGCACATATGACTAACTATGCTTTAACACCAGATCCAAAGGATGAATTCTTAGCTCAAGAAACGAGTGATATGATGAATAACTTCTGTGGTGACGTACAAGTTAGAGGTGAATATCCTTACTTCACAAAGAAGCTATTAACAAAGAATGGCGTTACAGACTTCTCCTTCTTAGAGAATAAGGAAGACCTTGAAATCCTCAAAGAAGGTAAAGTTGACATGTACACATTCTCTTACTACATGACAAACTGCACAACAACACATGAATCTGAACTTACAGGCGGCAACGTATTTATGGGCGTTAAGAACCCATATCTTGAAGCTTCTCCATGGGGTTGGCAGATTGATCCACTTGGATTACGTTATACATTGAATGAACTTGCTTCTCGTTATCCTCATACACCATTGATGGTAGTTGAAAATGGTCTTGGTATGATTGATAAGGTTGAAGAAGATGGTTCTATCCATGATACATATCGTATTGATTACTTAAGAGACCACATCAAGGCAATGAAAGCTGCTATCGAGGAAGATGGCGTAGATCTCATTGGTTATACAACTTGGGGTCCAATTGATCTTGTTTCTTGTGGAACTGGTGAAATGTATAAGAGATATGGTTTCATCTATGTTAATCGTCATGATGATGGAACTGGTGATTACTCTCGTTCTAGAAAAGACTCTTTCTTCTGGTATAAGAAGTGTATCGCTTCCCAGGGCGAAGATCTCGACTAATTTCAACAAGAAAAGCATAAATATGGAGGAAATCTGAATCTACAGGTTTCCTCTTTTTTTTACTTATAAGACAGTTTTTATTATTCAAACTGTACAATTGCTCCATGGTTATAATGACGTCCCTTTTCTAAAATAATAGCGTTAAGAAAAGAGGACAATGTATGCAAACAAATCAATATACTTTCCTTTTAAAAGAAAAGTCATACATAAAGTTAGTGCTTTCAAATGTAATCAATCGTTTTGGTGATGCAATAGATGCAATTGCCTTTACTTGGCTTGCTTATTCTATATCCAAAAGTGCAGCATGGGCTTCCCTTATTTATGGTCTAAATGTTTTACCAAATATCTTTTTGCAGCCGCTATTTGGACCACTTGTAGAAAAAATGAACAAAAAGAATGTCATTGTAATAACACATTTTATTAGAGGCTTCTTGATTCTATTGTTTTCTTTTTTATATATTAAAAACTTAATCAACCCTTACATTATGGGTGTATTCACATTGATCATCTCTTCTGTAGAATCATTCAATCTACCTGCTTCTTCTTCCATAATTCCGCAAATTCTTCCTAATGAAAAATTGGTAAATGGACTTAGTCTTAGTACTGTTCTTTCTAGTATGGCTACTCTAGCGGGAACAGGACTAGCGGGATTCATTATTGCTAAAGTAGGTATCCAATTTGCAATGTATATTGATATTTGTAGTTTTTTCGTTGCTGGAGCAATTGTACTTTCTATGAATATAACTTGTAACAAAAATGATTCTCAGGAAAATAAGGATACATACATAGACATGTTGAAGAGTGGTATATCTTATTTAACAAATAACCATATTTTGTTTCATTATTGTATCTTAGCTGTGGGAATCAATTTCTTACTCGTTCCTGTAAATGCTTTACAAGGCCCGATTGTTAAAGAAGTATATGGTATGGACAGTGCGTTATTAAGTGTTATTGGTGTGTCAGAATCTATTGGTAGTATTATTGGTTCTGCATTTGTACCAAAAATTATGAAAAAATTTTCTATAGGTCAAAGTATTTTCTGTTTTGGCATTCTGCTCGGAATCTCTATTTTTGTTTTTTCTCTTGGAAATTTAGTCCATGGTATGATTATTCCAAGTTACCTTCTAGCAGGAAGTAGCGGCTTTATTTTATCTTTTGGAGCGGCTGTTATAAATGGTACATACAACATTCAGTTCATGAAATGCTGTGAACCTAATTATCTTGCTAGAGCTGGTGCATTAATAAGTGCAGTAGTTGTTGCAGCTAATCCAATTGGTTCTTTCCTTACAAGTATGACTACTGTTTATATCCATACTTCCACTTTACTATGCTGCAGTGGCATAATGATTATATTATTCATAATACTAGCAACAAAAAAACTGCAATTTGAAGATAAGGACAAACAAAATGGAACAAAAAATAGCTGATAATATTCGATATTACCGAAAACAATTACATTTAACGCAAGAAAAACTCGCAGAGACGATGGATGTTACGATTGGAGCGGTATCTAAATGGGAAAATGGTTCAACAATTCCAGATATCACAACTCTTATGAATCTAGCAAATTTATTCCACATATCCATGGACGTACTTGTTGGATATGAATTATCTTCAACTGATGTAGATGCACTCTGTGAAAAAATCACGCATCTTCAAATGCTTCATAACTTCAAAGATGCCGAGAAAGAGGTGAAAAATACACTTATCAGATATCCCCATCATTTTAAAGCACTCTATACTAGTGCAAACATGTATTCTTATAAAGCCTTAGAAAACAACACAGAAAATGATGCACGAAAAGCAATATCTCTTTATCGTTCATGTTTACAATGCTTTTCTCAAAATACATCCAATGCAATAAGTGAATACTCTATCAAACTTTCCATTGCAAATTTATACAGAAAAATAGACCCAAACAAATCTTATGAAATCCTATCAAACATGAATTATGAAGATTCAAATACATGTCGCATCATCGGTAATGCATTGCACGACATCGGAAAAAATGAGAAAGCTCTAGAATACTATTCTCTATCTCTTTTAGAACACCTTGCTGAACAAGGAAATACTGTTTATGATATATCCAAAAGTGTTATTGAAATTGGAAACAAAGAACACATCAAAAGTGCTATCAATTTAATTGATACAGAACTAACATTGATTGAAAGCTATAGAAAAGACAATACGCTCTCTACTCTAGATAAAATGAAAGTAAGTTTGTTAATGGTACAAGCCATCTGTTATGCTTGTCTTGAAAACACAATAAAAATGAAAGAAATAACAGAAAAAGCATATTTACTAGCATTGCACTTAAATCAAGAAACAGTATCTTTCAATGCTTTATCTAGTATCCGTTTTATATTTGCAAAAAAAGATAACATACCAATATTTGATACTTTTGGTAATGACGCTTTTATTGGCATTGAAAAACAACTAGAACATATGCTACATAAAGCAACAAAGAAAACCGCAAAATATATTAAAGATGTTTCCAAATATTGGTATGAGCTAAAAATAGATGATTCATTTTAAAGAAAAATACATCACTATGTATCTTCTTTGATGATTTGATTATCAATGATTCTATCTCTTTCGACTCTATCTGCAACATCTAGTTTATATTTTAAATTTTGTTCATAATGCATAGCAAACAGTTCTGCATATAAAATATCTAATATAAGATTTACAGATTCCATTGAAGAAAATCCATAAATTTTAGAAAACGATCTTTCTCTTGTACACAATCTTAATGTGACGTCTGCTGCTTTAGACAAAGAATTATCCCCAATACTTGTTATTGCAATAATAGGAACATGATTTTCTCTTAAATATCGAACAAACTTTAACAATGTAGGTGATTCACCTGAATAGGAAATACATATGGCACAATCTTTTTCTGTTGTCATAATAGCATCATGAAACATATTATCTTGCACCGGATCAATAAATGCTCTTTTATTGATCCTACGTAATTTAAAAATAAATGATTCCGCAGGATAATTCATATCTCCTAAACAAAATAAACGTATTTCTCTACTTTTATGCAACAATACAGTCGCTTTATGTAATTCAGCATGGGAAATCAAATTCATTGTATCTTCAATACTTTCTTGATGAAGCGTAGCAATTTTACCAGCAATCGTTGTTATTGAATCTGTTGAAGAAAACGGAATATTCGCATCAATATTCTGAAAATGACTATTAAGATAATGCGTTTCTTCTAAGAAAGCTTTCTTAAATTCTTTCCAACCTGAAAACCTAATTTTTTTGT
>CALBJM010000243.1 GCA_937893225.1 uncultured Erysipelotrichaceae bacterium
TTGGTGTTGGTGCAGCTTTTAGCTTTGTTGTGATGATGTTCAATATACCAATTGTTGGTGGTAGTTCAGGCCATGCAATAGGTGGTACTTTATTGGCAATCCTATTAGGACCTGATGCAGCGTGTATTGCAGTGAGTGTTGCTTTATTGATACAGGCAGTATTATTTGGTGATGGAGGTATTTTAGCATTTGGTGCGAATTGCTTTAATATGGCTTTTGTTTTGCCTTTTGTTGGATATTTTCTTTATCGCTTATTGAGTAAAAATGCAAAAAGCAATTCTAGAAAATTGTTTGCAGCATTTGTGAGCTCTTATATAGCTATCAATGTAGCTGCTTTGTGTGCGTCGATTGAATTTGGCATTCAGCCTATGTTATTCCATGATGCATCTGGCAATGCATTATATTGTCCATATGATTTAAGTATTTCAGTACCTGCGATGCTATTGGAACATTTAACATTATTTGGCTTTGTAGAAGGTATATTTACCACAGGTGTATTAGCGTATTTGTTTAAGACACAGCCAAATCTTATATCTTCACAACATACTTCTAATAAGTCCGTATTCCTTCTGTTAGGTGTAATGGTAGCTCTTGTACCTTTGGGTTTGATTGCACAAGGTACAGCATGGGGTGAATGGGATGTGAGTGAAATTGCATCACAAATTGGGTATTCACCAACAGGCATGCTGAATGGTTTTAGCTTAGAAGCTTTATTACCGGATTATTCTTTGCAAGGCTTACCGGATGTTTTGGGGTATTATATAAGTGCAATCGTTGGTGTTGGCTTATTGATCATTATCTTTAAATTGGTTGCGGTAAAGTTGAAGAAAAAATACTAATGGAAAATATACCTAGTTGGTTAACAAAAGAAGAAAATTATACAGCACAGAAATCTAATACGTCTTTTTTACAAAAGACGTTATTACAGATAGGTTCAACTATTGCTAGATTTCAAAGGGTTGTGTTCAAAAAAGAAAAACAAGAAGCAATATTTTTTCTGGTTTTTGTTGTGATTACGATATTGTTAATGGCTTTGTCAAAAAATATGTTTTTTACATATGTTATTTTTGCGTGCTTGATTGTGAAGTTGTGTTTTTTAGATATAAATAGTCTTACTTACGTTATGCGTTATAGTATACGTGCATTTTTGTTTAGTTGTTTTATTTTATTACCTGCATTGTGTATGGGAAATGGAAAGACGTTATTGACAGTTTCTTTGAAGGTTTTTATTTCTACGAGTTTGTTAAGTGTTTTTCATTTGTTGTATTCGTCTAATGAAATCATTTCTTGTTTAAAAATGCTGCACATACCAGATATTTTTATATTTACATTGGACACGACATTTAAATATATTGTTATTCTTTCTAGAAGTTGTGAAGAAATATTACTCGCTTTAACATGCCGCATCATTGGAAAAAGGAAAGAAAAAGGTACAATGATGACAAATGTTAGTGGTATGACTTTTATTCGTTCGCAACAACATAGTCAACAGATGTATGATGCTATGAAGTGTAGGGGCTTTACAGGTGTGTATTATAGTCATATGCATATGTGTGTGAATCGATATGATATTTTGATTTTTGGATTGTTGATTATTGAAATCGCAGTGTTTTTATATTTGGAGAGATAGTATGCTTTCATTTTGTGATGTGTGTTTTGGATATGAAGATCAAATGGTCTTAGATCATATTAGTTTTTCGGTACATAAAGGTAATTGTGTTGTTTTAATGGGGAATAATGGATGCGGAAAGTCTACCTTATTAAAAATTATGAATGGTTTGCTTTTGCCAGATTATGGTAAGTATGTATTTGATGATGTTGTTATCGATAAAAAGTATTTAGATGATCCTGTGAAATCTAAAAGCTTTCATCAAAGAATTGGTTATGTTTTTCAAAATAGTGATGCACAGTTATTTTCGACACATGTGTACGAAGAGATTGCATTTGCGCCATCACAAATGCATCTATCTGAAGAGGAAATTGATAAAAGGGTGCAAGATATTTTGAAATTGTTGGATCTGGAAAAATTAAAAGATCGAGCGCCTTATCAATTGAGCGGAGGCGAAAAAAGAAAGGTTGCATTAGGATGCGTACTTTCTCAAAATCCGGATTTGTTAGTATTAGATGAACCAATTGCTTCGTTGGATGCAAAAACACAGACATGGTTAACAGAGTTTTTATTAGCAATCAAGAAGAGTGGAAAGACAATGGTCATAGCAACACACGATGCTTCATTTGCTTCTAAAATTGCAGATGAAATTCTTGTGATTGGAGACGATCATAAATTGAATCACATTGCTTGCAAGTCTATGTGAACATCTGTAGAATGAAACGCATTGAGGTATTAATATATGAAAAGATTTGTTTCAGCTGTATTGTGTAGTTTCATGTTTTTGAGTGGATGTTCTTCAACAAAGCAATCCGTTTCTTCTACAACTTCAACTTCTGAAAAAACAGAAATTGATACAAGTGCGCCTTTAACAGAACAATATGATCAATTAAAAGATGATAGTATGTTTCAGCTCATGCAAAAAGATAACTTAAAAACATTTATTGAACATGGTACAGGCATCTTATATATGAGTTTTCCTAAATGTCCATGGTGTCAAGCGTACATTCCTATGCTTGCGGAAGTGTTAAAAGAAAATGATATGCAAGCGTATTATTATAATGTTCGATTAGATCGTGATAATGATCATGATTTTTATGAAGATATCGCTAATCTTTTGATTGAAAAGAATGCTTCTGGTGATGAAAATGTTGTACGTTATGATAATGATGGAAATCCATTGATCTATATGCCGTTGACTTTATTTATTGAAAATGGAGAAATCAAGGCGTGGAATGGTGAAACAAATACAAATGATTCTGATGTAATTACACCTGAAAAGTATTGGACAGATGAAAAGAAAGAAAACTTGAAGATCACATTGACGGATAGCGTTGCGCAAATTAAAAAAGTGCAAGAAGAGAACGATGCAAAAGGTTGTGACGATAGTTGTTCATATGGTGGATAACATTGCATGCTTGAAAGAGCAGTGTTATAATTCTAGAGTGCACGAAAGGAGCTATTCATGCTTGATGCAATTTTAATGATTGTGTCTGCATTAATGATTGTATTGTCATTGTTGCAGAGTGGAAAAACAGATGGTATGTCAGGTGCTTTCACTGGTAATGGTGGATTAAACCTGTTTGCGAATGTAAAAGAAAGAGGATCTGAAAAGGTCATTTCTAATATTACATTAGTACTTGGAATTATTTTCTTTGTACTTGTTATTGTAATTCGTCTCGTCTAAGAAAGTGCCGGTTTTAGCCGGCTTTTATTTTAAGTGATATATATGTTGGAATTGAAAGAGAAAATAGTTAAATATATTGAGGAAAGTCCGAAAGGAAAAAGGAAGTTTGCGAATATTGTAGATGCTTTGAATATGCATTCTGATGAAGAACGCACGGAGCTTTCTAATATGATTGACGATCTAGAAAAAGACTGGATCATTATGAAAGGTGAAAGTGGACAGTACTATACAAGAGAACAAGCTGGAATCGTAGAAGGTAGAATTTCTATTAATAAAGCTGGCATGGGCTTTGTTGACATGGAAGATAGAGATTCTATTAAAATTGATGCAAAAAATCAGAATAGTGCGCTTCATGGGGATATCGTTCTTGTAAAGTGTCATCCTTGGCAAACATATGGTGAAGTTTTAAAAGTTGTTAAACGTGCTAGAAATCATATTATTGGTACATATGTGCAAACAAAGCGTGGATTGCGATTTGTTCCAGATGATGAAAAGTTGCAGGATAAAGCAATACGTATTGTGAAGAGCGATACTTTTGTTCCTATTGATGGGATGAAAGTGGTATGTGATATTTTAGCGTATGGGAAAACTTTGTCTGTTCAGGTCGCAAAAGAAATTGGTTATAAAGATGATCCTGGTGTAGATATATTATCTGTATTGTTAGAACATGATATTCATTCGGAATTTCCAGAAGAAGTTACTGAGCAAGTAAAAACGATTCCGCAAGAAGTTTTGGAAGAAGAAAAGATAGGTCGCAAAGATCTAACGAATGTGATTACTGTGACGATTGATGGTGATTCTTCTAAAGATTTTGATGATGCAGTTTCTGTTTGTCGTATAGATGGCGGATATAATTTAAAGGTGTCTATTGCGGATGTTTCAAACTATGTTACAGAAGGTTCACCTTTGGATCAAGAAGCTTTTCAGAGGGGTTGTTCTACATATGTGACAGATCGTGTTGTTCCTATGCTTCCGCATGAATTGAGCAATGGAATTTGTTCATTGAATCCGCATGTTGTTCGTTTAACGTTGACATGTGATATGAAAGTGGATTTTAATGGGAATATTTATGATTACACAATTTATCCTTCCTTTATTCGATCTACAGAAAGAATGACATATAATAATGTTAATCGTATTCTTGATGGTGATGAAACTTTACAACAAGAATATGCTCATTTAGGTGATCTATTCTTTGTTTTAAGAGATTGTGCAGATGCGATTCGTAAACAAAGAGTGCATAAAGGTGCTATTGCATTTGATTCTACGGAAAGCGAAATCATTGTAGATAAAAATGGTCATCCAATCGATATTCGTCCGCGTTTAAGAGGACATGCGGAAGAGATGATTGAAGATTGCATGATAGCCGCAAATGTATGTGTTGCTAATTTTATGAAATGGCAAGAGATTCCAAGTGTATATCGTATCCATGAAGAACCTCAACCTAAGAGAATCAAAGAATTTGTAAGGATTTCGGAGTTAATGGGACATAAGCTAGTACTTGGAAAAGGAGATATTCATCCAAATGAAATCCAGAAATATTTGGATTCCGTTTCTGATACAGAAGAATATCCTGTTTTGAGTATGATGTTGTTACGATGCATGCAGAAAGCAAAATATGAAAATGCATGTGTTGGGCATTTTGGATTAGCAGAAGAAGAATATTTGCATTTTACTTCGCCGATTCGTAGATACCCAGATTTGATCGTTCATAGAATGTTAAGAAAATATTCTTTTGAGGGATGTTTGGATCTATCAGAAAGAAAACAAGATGAAGAAAAGTGTGCAGAATATGCTGAACAATCATCGGTTCGTGAAAAAGCGAGCACAGATGCAGAATATGATTGTGATGATATGAAAAAAGCGGAGTACATGTTGGATCATCTTGGAGAAAAAGCAGAAGGTATCATTACGGGTGTACAGCCTTATGGTTTCTATGTACAATTAGATAATACAGTAGAAGGTCTTGTGAGTGTAAATTACATGCATGATGATTTCTATAGTTATGATCAAGATCGCATGCAGCTCATTGGTAATCATTCTCGTAGAGTGTATCGTGTAGGTATGCGCGTGAAAGTTGCTTGCTTGGATGCAAATAAGAACAAAGGTGAAATAGATTTTGTAATTGTTGGCAAAAGCGGAAAAATCTGTAAACCAACAAGGGGTAGAAAGCGTTCAACAACATCTCGCAAGCGTGTTTTTCCTAGAAGGGATGGAAGGAGAAGTCATGGCAGAAAGAAACGGTAAAGAAAAAACAGTTGTATTTAATCGACGTGCTTCTCATGATTATTTTCTAGAAGATCGTTTTGAGTGTGGGATTCAGTTAACAGGTACAGAAATTAAATCGATTCGTGCTGGAAAAGTGCAATTTAAAGATTCTTATATTTCTATTTATAAGGGTGAAGCATGGATCAAAGGCATGCATATATCAAACTATAGTTATGGGAATATCTTTAATGTTGATGAAGAGCGAGATAGAAAATTATTATTGCATAAACTAGAAATTCGTAAGATATATGACAATATTCGCATGAAGGGATATACTGTCGTACCAGTTAGAATGTATTTGAAAAATGGCCGTGCAAAGTTGGAGATTGCTTTAGCAAAGGGGAAAAACCTTTATGATAAGAGACAGTCTGATAAGGCACGTGATGCAAAAAGAGAAATTGAAAAAGCAATGAAACAGAAATTCTGATGCATTGCTTTTTTGCAAATTGCTTATTTTTGGTTTAAGTAGGAAAGTGCATCAAGTGCAAATTGAACTTCAACGCCTATGCCATTTTGAAAAGCTTCTTCTTTAAAGGCTACATGTGGAGAATGATTTTGATACCCTCCATCTGCTCCAAGATGAATGAATGCACATGGAAAATATGGATTGAAAGCTGAGAAGTCTTCTCCACCCATAGACATCTCTGCTTCTACGACATCCTCAGTTGTCTTACATGCGGCTTGATATAGGATCGTATACGCTTCATGATCGTTAGATAGAGGTTGTGTTAAATGTTTGAATTCAACTTCTGCAGTACATCCCAAAGCTTCACAAGTGCCTTTTGCAATTCTTTCCATAACAGAAGGAATTTGATTATATAAATCTCTAGAGAAGACACGTACTGTTCCGTCTAACATTGCATTTTCGCTAATACAGTTAAACCGTGTTCCACTGTGTAGCTGCCCTACCGTAACAAGAACAGGTTCAAGTGGAGAAAATTCACGAGAAACAAGCGTCTGTAAATTCATGACAAGTGCTGCAGCAGCAACTGTTGCGTCTTTTCCATCTTGTGGTGCAGCACCATGAGATGCCTTTCCGTGAACATGAATCGTAAATTGATCACAACTAGCAAGTTCGTCACCATCACGTATCAATAATTCTCCTACTGGTGCTAGACCTGATATATGTAAAGCCATTCCCATATCTACATGGTCTGCAGCACCATGTTCAATCATGTATTGTGCTCCAGCTCCAATTTCTTCTCCTGGTTGAAATACAAAACGCACTGTTCCATCAAATTGATCTTTCAATGCATTTAATACTTCTACAGCTCCTAGCAACATGGCCGTATGTGTGTCATGCCCGCATCCATGCATCATCCCTTTTTCTTGGCTTTCATATGGTAGACCAGTTTCTTCTTGTACTTCGAGTGCATCCATATCTGCACGTAAGAGAACGATCTTTTGACTATTTCCTTTTGTTCCATGTATTTCAGCGATAATACCGGTTTTTCCTGTTCTTCGATAAGAAACGCCTAATGTGTCTAACCATTCAGCGACTTTATCCGTTGTTCTAAATTCTTTCATAGAAGGTTCTGGATACATGTGTAAATCATGTCGGAAAGCTCTAACTTTGTTATCAACTTGTTCAATTAGTTCTTTGAATTCATTTTTCATATGTGTTCTCCTTATGCAAAAATCAATGGTGCAACAACACCCGCTAATACAACGGAAGCAACTGTTACAGTGGCAAAACCAGCAATGATCATCTGCGGCAGTACGCTGTTACATAATTTTTCTTCCTCCTCTTTTTCAAGATCAAATCCTTCACAGACATCATGTACGATGATTTCTGTTAATGGATAACCAAACATTGCGGAAAGTGATACAGCAGCTGCAAGCTTCCAATCGATTTTTAATATTTTTCCCATTAGTGCACCACCAGACACAAGTCCTACAACTCCTAATACAAGGAATACAATAGAAGGAACAAGCATTGCTCCAAAAGATTCTAATGTTAGTGTACGGAAGGAGTTTGGAAGAATCATGATCATACATGCGAGTAAAAATGGCATAAATCCTGCTTTTTGTAATGTATTTTGATCAAGAAAATGAAGCTCTGTACCAACTATGCCTAAAACCATAACAGATACAGCCGAAGGAAGTATTCCACCAGTCAGCTTACTCAACAGCATTCCTAAATACATAACAAGACATAATTTTCCAACTTCTATAAGTGGAACACGATCAGAAAGAAATGCTTTTTTTGTAACTGATTTTGTATTTGCTTCTTCTACTGAGTAACTTTTGTTTTGAACTGTTTCTTCGCAATGCTTTCTTAATAAATATGAAGCAACAGGCACAGAGAAGAAAGTTTGCAAGGAACAGACCAAAGAAGCAAATGCACCGACTTCTGGATGCCCTGCAGTTTCCGCTGCTGAAGTTACCATCGCGTTTGCTACAAGGCCACCTGCTACAGGTGGTAGGGCGGAAAGTGCATACCATCTACCAAATGCTATTTGTCCGACTGTTAGAAATAATACTGCCATAACAGCTAATCCACCAAAACAGATGACAATTGTTTTCCATTCTTTGAAGAAACGTTTTAATTCAATCATTGTGCCAAGGTTTGCAACCATCAACATTAGTCCAAAAGCACTCATTAATGTAGGTACACCTGTACTATTTAGGCAATCTTCTGGGAATAGACCGGTGAGAAAGCATGCAATGTAGACTAAGGATAAGACAAGTGCTTCCACAAAAATGCCTTTAGTCTTTTTTGAAATAAGCTTGCCTAGTGAGTAGAGAAGAAAATAAACTGTAATACTTAAAACTGGATCCATATTGAATCTCCTTTCCTTTTAGCCTGAAAGAAGATACAAAAAAGCATCATCTTCAGACACATTGTTCTGAGACGATGCTTGTAAAATACAAATACCGCGGTACCACTCAAATTGCATACAATAGATATGCCACTCAACAGACTCCAACAAGTCCTGAACATATAACGTTGTTCTTACGTGCGCACTTACTGAAATTCAGCTGCCAGCTCAGAAGTGATTTACTCATCCATTTCCATTATCTGCTTTCATCGAATACAGATTCTCTTTAAATTTCCATGAAAGAGCGCTCTTCGTCATCGCTTTATGTTTTTTAGTATACAATAGGGAAAACGAAATTCAATTTATTATTTGCAGAAAAATGTAATATTTCAATTTAAGTATGAAAAAATTTACAATTAAAACAATTGTATCTCTTAAGAATATTTCTAATATTGTAGTATTCTTAATACAGCAATAACTAAAAAAATAAAAGCCGCATATTATGCGGCTTTTAAGCGTTAAGTGGAGCTGACGGGAGTCGAACCCGTGTCCAAGAGTAGTCCCACATTCAAGCTTCTACAGTTTAGTCCACTGTTAAGTAAGACAACGAACACGTCAGTGAACTAACATTCGTTGAATTTGTCTATCGATTTTCGTGTCACTAATATAGACTTCAAAGTGACCTTATCCACGTGGTCCTGGCATACCAGGTGCGAATCATAATCAGTGGCCGATTATGAAACTGTGCATTGCTGCGTAACTTTTACGACTTAGGCAAATGCGTAGTTAACGTTATTATTAGCGTTTAAATTTAGTTGATGATATGGTCATCACTCCACTGCAGCCTGAATCAAACATAAACCTGTCGAAACCATGACAACCCCATGTAAGATACATTGTTAATATACCATGAATCTATAAAAAGACAAGTGATGTTGTTAGAATATAGAGTATAATGAAACAGTCAAGACAAAGGGTGCTTGTTGAACAGGCTGAGAAAGACAATCGTCTTAACCTTTAAACCTGATCTAGGTAATGCTAGCGTAGGATATGTCGGAATTTATATTTCACAGATGTCCTATGGGCATCTGTTTTTTTGGGAGGTAAGATGTTAGGGGAGTGTTTAGAAAATGTTCGGAAAAAACATCTTTTGATACATAGTATAACAAATTATGTTACTGCAAATGATGTAGCCAATTGTATTCTAGCGAGTGGTGCAAAAGTTATTATGGCTGATGCTGAGGAAGAAGTGGAAGAAATAACTGCACTGAGTGCAGGCTTGTGCTTGAATTTAGGAACTTTACAAAAAAGTAAGATTTCTTCTATGAAATTAGCAGGCCTTAAAGCAAAGTCTTTACAACATCCCGTTTTGTTGGATCCTGTAGGTGTAGGTGGTTCTTTGTTGCGTACGAATACTGCATTAGACATAATGCATGAAATTCATCCAGATGTGATACGTGGAAATATTTCAGAAATCAAAGCTTTATTTCTTGGAAGAGAAAATGTTAGTGGCGTAGATGTAAACCAGATGGATTGTGTGTGTGAAGAGAGTCTTTCTGCATGTGTTTTGTTTATCAAGCGTTGTGCAAGTGCGTATGGTGGAATTATCGTTGCAAGCGGAGCAATAGATTTAGTGAGTGATGGAGATGTGTGTTATGTGATTCATAATGGAAAAAAAGAAATGGGGTGTGTTACAGGTACAGGTTGTCAATTGTCGGGTTTAATGACTGCTTTTGTTGCATCTAATATGAATCATATGTTGGAAAGTGTAGCAGCGGCAGTGTGTACTATGGGAATTGCTGGTGAAATTGGATATCAGCATTTAGCACCGTTTGAAGGAAATGCAACATATCGAAATAGAATCATTGATGCGATATATCACATGGATAAAACGATATTGGAAGGAAAAGCAAAGTATGAAATTAGGTAGAAAAGATTTGTTGTTGTATGCAATCACAGATAGTGCATTGTTACATGAACGTACATTGAAAGATGTTGTAAAAGAGAGTTTAGATGGTGGTGCGACATGTATTCAATATCGACAGAAACATTTAGATATAGAACATTTCATTTTAGAAGCTAAGCAATTACAACAATTGTGTCGTGCATATCATGTTCCTTTTATAATTGATGATAATGTGGAAATTGCTTCAATCATTGATGCAGATGGTGTACATGTTGGACAAAATGATATGTGTGTGGAAGATGTTAGAAAAAAACTTGGATCAAATAAAATCATAGGTGCTTCTGCACATACTGTACAAGAAGCCGTGCTTGCGGAAAAAATGGGTGCAGATTATCTAGGCGTTGGGTCTTGCTTTACAACAACGACGAAAGAAGATGCTAAAAGTATTGATTTTCAAATTGTAAAAGAAATAACACAGGCAGTTACTATTCCCGTGATTGGTATTGGTGGTATTACAAAGGAAAATGTTAGCCAATTGCGAGGGCTTGGATTAGATGGTATTGCGGTAATTAGTGCTATCTATGCACAAAAAGACATATTACAGGCAACAAAAGAATTGAAAAAAAGCGTAGAAAAAATGGTTCAACTATGATTCGTGGGGTTATTTTTGATGTAGATGGAGTCTTGTTGGATTCTCTTGAGATTTGGGATAATCTAGGTATTCGTTATGTTTGTTCTTTGTCAAAGAAACCTATAGAGGGAATGGAAGATGTGTTGTATCCATTGAGTATGGAAGATGGTGCAACGTATTTAAGAAAAACGTTTTCTATTGCGAAAAGTAATCAAGAGATCATTTGTGATTTAGAAAAAATGATAGAAGACTTTTATTTTGAAGAAGTAAAAGCAAAAAAAGGAGTGAAAGAAGTGTTGGCGTATTTGGAGCAGGTGGGTATTCCTGTGGTTTGCGCTACTTCTTGTTCTAGAAAATTGGTTGAAAGAGCATTACATAGAAATGGTTTATTGTCATATATTTCTCATATTTTTTGGCTATATTAGCAAAATGGTGAATAATTAGTTTAGTGTACCATTTTCTGTACA
>CALBJM010000244.1 GCA_937893225.1 uncultured Erysipelotrichaceae bacterium
GTTTCGACAAATGGCTCCACCTCTTCTTTTGTAAACTGATATTTATAATTCACCATACACATTCCCCTAACTATAACAGACTATACATTGTAAACATTGGCAAATAGATTGCGATAACAATATATCCAGCAAATATAGCTAATACAACAAGCATCGCTGGCTCTAACTTATCTAATGCTGATTTTATCGCAAAATCAGCTTCATTGGAATAGTACTCACCAATTGTACGCAATGTTTGAACAAGTTCTCCACTCTTTTCCCCCACACCACTCATTTCTTTCAAGACTTGCGGAAGATATTCACTTTTCGACATTACTTCACTCAAAGATGTACCTGTCTCAACCTTTTCGGCCATTGCATACACTTCACGACTGATAGCAGGATTAGTAAGACACTTTGCGGTAACACGCAAAGCTTCTCCTACTGTCAAACCAGCATCCAATAACGTAGACATTGTATTAGCAAATTCTTGTGCTGCAGATAATGTATTGATATTTCCAACAATAGGAAGCTTCAATAACATTTCCCCTTTACGCTTTGCACCTTCTTCCCCACTTGTCAAAGCTTTAAATAAAACAAATAGTCCAGCAAGCACGCCTAATAAAATCAACCAATATTTTCCAAACCATTCTGAAACATCAATTAAGATCTGTGTCATCCATGGTAAGTCACCACCAAGTTCAGAAAACACACTCGTTAAAGTTGGTACGACCATAACCATGATAACAATGACAACAATGACCGCAATCACACCAACAAAGATTGGATAACTTGTAACAGACTTGATTTTTTGTTTATTCTTAAAAGACTTATCAAAGTAAACATGCATATTTTCAAATGCCTGTGCTAAAGAACCAGACATTTCTCCTGCGCGAATCGTTTCTAAAAATACTTCTGGAAGTCCATTGTAGTTTTTACGAAATGCTTGTTCTACAGTAGAGCCATGATTGACATCTTCTGTGGCATTTTCTAGCATCTTTTTTAGCTTTTTGTCTTCTGTTTGTGAAGCAATCATAGCCAAAGTCGTGTTGATAGGTGTACCCGCAGATAAAATGATAGAAAATTGAGAACACATAACAGACAATGCTTTAACATCTACTTTTTTCCCAATTTCAAGATTTAAAATATCATAGACACCACCCGTTTTCACTTCATTGATATCTAAAACGATTGGACACTTTTCCTTGATTTTTTCTACCGCATGAATTTCATCAATGGCTTCTACGACACCATTTACTTTTGCTCCATCGCGACTCAGCGCACTATATTTATAACTAATCATACGCGCACCTATTGAATCGTAACAACTTTATCCACGATTTCTTCTAAAGTTGTCACACCATGTAAAACCAAATCTCTGCCATTTTCCACCATTGGTGTAAAATTACCTTCTTCTTGAACAATTTTTCGCAACTCTGTACCATTTTTACCCTTGGAAATTTCATCACGGATACGTGCAGTAACTGTCAAGATTTCAAATACACCAGTTCTACCTCTATAGCCTGAATCAAAGCACATGTAACAACCTTTTCCTTTATAAAAGTGCTTTCCTGCAGGATTGATACCCGCTAAGTCCAATAAATCTGGATCTGGTGTAATTTCTTGGCGACAATTTGGACAAATCTTTCTCACAAGTCTTTGTGAAATAACACCACGTAATGACCCACCAATCAAATATGGTTCTACGCCCAAGTCCTTCAAACGATCAATTGCGGATACAGTATCTTCTGTATGAACCGTCGTTAAAACTAAGTGACCAGTCATAGCTGCACGCATCGCAATCGTTGCTGTTTCACCATCACGAATTTCACCAACACAAATAATATCCGGGTCTTGTCTTAAACAAGAACGCAATGCAGAAGCAAAAGTCAAACCGACTTTTTCATTAATAGCAACCTGCGTTACGCCATCGATTTGGAATTCTACAGGG
>CALBJM010000245.1 GCA_937893225.1 uncultured Erysipelotrichaceae bacterium
TGGTCATAGAAGAAGCAGAAGTTGCAATATCAGCAACTTTACAACCTAACTGTAATTCAGCAGATTCAAAAGAATAATGTGTTCTCGTTGATGCTTCAAAAAAAAGATTGGCAATAAGTGCCTTTTCAGGCAACTGCCAATCTACTTGAGAATGTGAAAAAATTAAAGCATCATTGAGAATATGAATAATATCGTCCTTAGATAAATCTCGCATAGAAACAAGTGAATACTGATTCATAAAAACGCCTCCATATTTTCTAAAAAAAAGGATAGAGTTTACAACCTGTAATTCAATCCTTTTTTGCTTTCAATATTGTAACAAACTACTAGAGATATGCAAGAAGAAAATCAAAATTACCGCAATTTTTTCTTTGTCATATTCACTATCTCTTTTACACGTTCATAACACTCTTCCGAAATCACACCACTTTCAAACAAATAGTGTGCTTCATGCAACTCAGACAATAGTCTTGTAGGTTCATCCAAAGCTAATTTTCTGATCTTTGTTAGATATTGTTGATCATTTTCAAACATTGACATATAACACCTCACCAATATTGTACACGGTTACAAAGAAATGTTACACACCTTTCTGATTAGTTTTAGAGTTCGGATGCGCTTTTTCAATCACTTTATCTAAACGGTCTTGTGTAACATGGGTATAAATTTGTGTTGTCTGCAAGTTTTCATGACCAAGCAATTCTTGTACGATTCTTAAATCTGCTCCATTGTCTAACAAATGCGTTGCAAAAGAATGGCGAATCATATGGGGATGTACATGCAATTCTAAACAAGCATCCTCACCTGCTTTTTCGCATATCATTTGAATCGCACGTGAAGAAATTGGTTTACCGCGCTGATTAACAAAACAAATATCATGTTCTGCTTGTTTCCCCATAAATTGTGGGCGTACGACTTGCACATATTGTTTTAATAAAGAGGCACATCTAGGATAAAAAGGAACCATGCGCTCCTTGCTTTCTTTACCTAAAACTGTAAGATACCTGTTTGTCAAATCAATATCACTAATTTTTAAGTTTGCACATTCAGATACACGTAATCCACAGGCATACATGACTTCTATCATGCATCTATTGCGAATATCGATGTTCTTTGTTAAATCAAAATGATTTAACAGTGTTTCCATTTGGTCAAAAGTTAAATATTCAGGAAGTTTTCTTTTTATAGATGAAGCATGAAATAAACGCACAGGATTCGCTTCAACATTTTCGTATCGATTTAAGTATCGATAAAACGATTTTAAAGCAGAAAGATTTCTTGCATAGGATGCATTGGATATTTTCATACCTGTGAGTTTTCCGCTACGCAAGTAAGTGATATATTCCGCAACTGTTTCTTTTGTAACATTCTCAAAAGACGCAATATGTTGTTGTTCTAGATAATTTAGAAACCTGTGTACATCCCTTTTATAAGCATCATAAGTATCTGCAGAACCTGTTCCATGTAAAGAAATATAATCTAAAAACCTATTTAAAGATGACTCAAAGTTTGCCATCTTCTTTAAGCTTTCTGATGATTTCTAAAGACTGTGGTGCATATGCATTCTTACGATCTTTTTTCTTCACTTGTGCATCGAGATGTACGATACCAAAATTTGCATTCATTGGCTGGAAATTTCTTGAATCAGCATGTGTGATGTAATACGCCATTGCACCTATGACCGTTTCATTTCCAGGTTTGATTGGTTCTTCATCATGTAAAACATGTGCTAGATTGATGCCTGCCAACATACCACTAGCAGCACTTTCTACATACCCTTCCACCCCTGTCATTTGTCCAGCAAAAAATAGATCTTTTCTGCCTTTGAATGCATATGTTTCTTCTAGAGCAATTGGGGAATTAATGTAAGTATTACGGTGCATCACACCATAGCGTACGATTTCAGCATTTTCTAATCCTGGAATCATTTGTATGATTCTTTTTTGTTCGCCCCATTTTAAATGCGTTTGAAAGCCTACGATGTTATATAAAGAGGCTTGTGCATTGTCTTGACGAAGCTGCACAATAGCATATGGGCGTTTCCCATCTGGTGTTTCCAATCCGACAGGTTTCATCGGCCCGAACAAGAGTGTATTTCTGCCACGTTTTGCCATTACTTCAAATGGCATGCATCCTTCAAATACCTTTTCATTTTCAAAACCGTGAACCGGTGCTTCCTCTGCTGTAATCAGAGCTTCATAGAAAGCATCAAACTGTTCTCTGTCCATCGGACAGTTAATATAATCCGCATCTCCCTTGTCATA
>CALBJM010000246.1 GCA_937893225.1 uncultured Erysipelotrichaceae bacterium
TCAAAAGGTGAATTGAGTGAATTTCATCCTTCTAGAGAAAACCCTTTGTGTGATAATTTAAAAAATATTCATGCGAATTTAGAACATTTGACATGGCAGGCAATTCAAGTTGCCAAAGGTGATTACTCACAACATGTTTCCTATCTTGGTGAATTTTCAAATGCATTCAATACAATGACTGCACAACTTGCTGAAAGAGAAAGAAAATTGCGTAAAGAAGCTATTTTTGAACATGAACATTCTGCCATGATTGAAAAATATAATCGTTTGTTGCTAGAAATGATTGCGCGTAGTAAAGATGATATTATTGTGAGTGATCGTGATACAAATAAAATATTGTATTGTAGTAAAAATAGTATAGATGATGTGATGATCGATAAGTTGATGGGGGTGTTTCAAAAGGATATTTATCGGCATAATGAAGAAGAATGGAGTTGGCAATATACCCTTGCGGATGAAAGAGAATTTCATGTCATAACCGTACGTACAGAATGGGAAAGCAACAAGGCTTATGCACATTATGTACATGATTATACGGAAGAAAAGAAACGTGAAGAATTGTTAAGGTCTGTTGCTGAAGTAGATGCTTTAACACATATTGCCAATCGATATGCTTTTGAAGAATACATGCAAATTCTTTTACAACAAAAAATAGCATTTACATTATGCTATTGTGATTTAGATCATTTGAAGCTAGTGAATGATATGTATGGACATCTTGCTGGAGATACGTATCTTTGTACATTTGTAGGTGTCGTAAAGGATTTTATTCGTGATTCAGATTATTTTGCAAGAATTGGTGGTGATGAGTTTTGCATCATATTAAAAGATTGTAATCATGATTCTGCACGCGTGATAATGGACGAATTAAGGCATTCTTTTGCAAAATTCAAGGAATATGGTGATAGTAGTTTTAGCTATGGTTTTGTAGAAGTAGAGGGCAATCATCCTGCGATGCGTTTAGATACTCTTTTACAAGAAGCGGATGAAAATATGTATAGATTCAAAAAAAGGCATCATGTAAATCGAAAATAATTGAAACATTCTTTACAATTGCTTGATTTTTTAATAACATAATATCGTCTTTGGACCGTAATATTTATTGTGTATCAGAGGAAGGAAACAACTAATGAAATTAATTGTAAAGTCTTTGCATACTACAAATAGAGTGCATAAATTAGATACTGTTAAACTGTCTAATTTACATTACGGTATCAAACTGTCTAAATAACTTTTTGTGCAGCTGATGGAATTATTCCGTCGGCTGTTTTTCATTCTAGGAGGAAAAGAAAGATGAAAAAAGTTGCAATCGTTATGGGAAGTGATTCTGATCTTGCGGTAATGGCAAAGGCTGTCAAAGTGTTGGAAGGGTATGAAATCCCGTATGAAGTGCATGTTTATTCTGCACATCGTACACCACAGCAAGCAGCTGATTTTGCGAAAAATGCTAAAGACAATGGGTTTGGTGTGATTATTGCAGGTGCTGGTATGGCAGCGGCTTTAGCTGGTGTACTTGCAGCTAACACGACGCTTCCAGTGATTGGTGTTCCATTAAAGAGTGCAGTATTGGAAGGTACAGATGCATTACTTGCAACAGTGATGATGCCTAGTGGTATTCCTGTAGCAACGGTTGCGATTGATGGTAGTAAGAATGCAGCATATCTCGCGGCAGAAATACTTGCGGTAGGAGATGAAGCATTAAGTGAAAAGATTGCAGAAGATAGAAAAGCACAAAGCGAAGCTGTATTAAAAAAAGATGCAGGTATTAGTGAAAGACTAAAGGAGTTCTAAAATGGAAAAAAGTTATTCAAATGCATACAAAGAAGCAGGTGTAGATGTAACTGCTGGATATGAATCAGTAGAGTTGATCAAGAAAGATGTAAAGCGTACGGAGATTCCTGGTGTTTTAGGCGGCATTGGTGGATTTGGCGGCTTATTTGCTCCAGATTTGAAAGGATACGAGAAACCAGTGTTTATTTCTGGTACAGATGGTGTTGGTACAAAGTTGAAACTTGCCTTCTTATTGAATAAGCACGATACGATTGGTGTTGATTGTGTAGCAATGTGCGTGAATGACGTCATTTGTGCAGGAGCAAAGCCTTTGTTTTTCTTGGATTACATTGCTTGTGGAAAAAATATTCCAGAAAAAATTGCGGAAATCGTTAAAGGAATTGCGGATGGCTGCGTAGAAAGTGGTTGTGCACTTGTCGGTGGAGAAACTGCGGAGCATCCAGGATTGATGCCAGAAGAAGAATATGATCTAG
>CALBJM010000247.1 GCA_937893225.1 uncultured Erysipelotrichaceae bacterium
TCTTTCCCTACACGACGCTCTTCCGATCTGTTTGAAAGTTCAAGCTCACTTAATTCTCCAAGTGCTTCCAGAATTGTTTTTTTGCCATCTTGGGCAATTTGAGCTCCTCATAACGGGAAATCAGATCTTGTATTGTATATGTCATTTAGTTCTCCTTCATTTCTGTTTCATTTTCTATGCGATTGTTGCCATATTCAGCTATATCATTCCGAATTTCGTTTCCTATTTCTTCATATCCATTATCACTCAGGAAATCGTAATTTCAGTTTTCCTGCAGAAACCAGAAATCAAGTCTCAGACTTTTCAATCGCTTTCTATCAAGTGCATGCTTGAATGATGTAGGCAATCATACCTTAACAGTTTCGAATGCCTTGTTTCTTTGAATATCAACTTTTCTTATCTCGTTCAGTTGGTTCATTATTTGAAGATTCCTGTTAACTGTACTTTCTATATCTTCTTGCTTTACATTGTGAGCCATCAGTTTGTTCTGCAACCTTATCCATCATTTAGCCTTATATCAAGTTTCTATTCGCTCGTTCGAAAGATTCACTCGCCACTTTCTTCACGCATACCTTCACGGATAACAGCTTGTGGTTCACTACATAACCTACATTTTTATTTCGTACTTTTTTATTCTTGATTTACCAGCTAGATCTTAGGGCTATCCTCTTCGACAGAGCGTATGTTTCAACTCTCTAGATAAGCACCATGCGTAGCACACTTAAAAACCGCAGATATTTTGACTATGGCTAAGTCATATATCTGCGGTTCATTCTTATTTTATGTGACGATGTTCTGTACTAAGCATGAATCATCTTTTCTGCGTCTTCACAAATTTGTTTTTCTAAGAGTGCAGCTTCTTGTTCATTCTTTGCGCTAACAGAAATATATGTTTTTAGCTTTGGTTCAGTTCCTGATGGTCTAACGACGATACTGCAATGATCTTCTAGTATAAATTTCAATACATCTGATTTTGGCAAACCGTCTAGTCCAGTATTGTAATCTAATACTTTTGTGACTTTCTTGTTACCAAAGTGTGTGATTGTTTGTCTGAAGGATTTCATAATGTCTTGCATCTTTGTAAAGCCTTCTGCACCATCAAATTCATAGCTGTGCAGTGTATTCATGCAATAGCCAAATTTTTGATAGAGTTCATTTAATTTATCTAGTAAAGAAATGCCTCTTGTTTTATAATACGCAAACATTTCACAAATCATATATGCACCATCTACAGCATCTTTGTCTCTTACATAAGAACCAGTTAAGTAGCCATAAGATTCTTCAAAACCAAAGATATAACGATTTTCTTCATGTTTTTTTTCTAATAAACCAATTTGTTCTCCAATGAATTTAAATCCTGTCAAAACATTGATTGTAGAAACACCATAGTTTTTCGCAATCAATTCTCCCATATCCATTGTTACAATTGTTTTCACCATAACTGGGTCATTTGGCATTGTATGATGTTTCATGCGTTGCGAACAAATATAGTCTAAAAGAAGCATACCTGTTTGATTACCTGTTAATAATTGATATTCTCCATTAGCATCTTTTACCGCAATCCCAACTCTATCACAATCTGGATCTGTTGCTAAAAGAAGATCTGCATTGTTCTTTTTTGCATATTGCATGCCAAGGTGCATTGCTTCTTTGATTTCAGGATTTGGATAAGGACATGTAGGAAAGTTCCCATCCGGATTTTCTTGTTCCTTTACAAGGGTAATATTGGTATAACCCATTTCTTTTAATACACGCGTAACTGGTTCAAGACCTGTACCATTAAGTGGTGAATATACGATAGCGACGTTCTTGTCTACTGCATCTCCATATAAAAC
>CALBJM010000248.1 GCA_937893225.1 uncultured Erysipelotrichaceae bacterium
TTCGTATTTTCCTGTGTGTAAAAAACATAATACGGTATTTCAAGTATATGGTGTATTAGAAGAGGGATTTTTAACAGCACCAGAATTTTTGAAGCAAACATTTGCGTCAAGTGATATTCGTTCTAGAATTCCTTGGGTGGAACAAGATAAAAAAGATGGTTTATTAAAGGCGTTTGATGCATGGAAGCCATTGTGTGAAAAATATGATTGTTCTTATGCAAATTTAGTTGAAGCCTGGGCGTTGGCACAGTTTGAAGATATGAATCTATTGGTTGGCATGCGTAGAGAAAAGAATGTCATTGATACTGCCAAGAGCGTTGATTTGCAATTAGAAGAGAATGATATTTCTTTGATGGAAGAAACTGTTAAGAATATTCAAGTAGAAGTATTAGACAAATAGAATATGAGAATTAGTTGATGATTATGTTTCGCAAATCCATATGCAAGAGGAAGTGACATTTAAAAGTCTTTTTAACAAGAAACGATATTGATTTCTAGTACAAAAGTATTTCGTTTTAGCGGTGAAATATTAAACGTGTTTCTGATGTAAAACACAAGTGTTGCATAAAAGTAGTGGTTCATGGAAAATAGCACATATACATTATTCGTAAATAAAACGATGTCAGTCAATGACATCGTTTTGAAATCGAGACAAGTGTTCATATGGAAGAATGAGTCGACCTTGTAGAAGACCACACCCATCATTGATGCGATAATTATCATACGCAGTAAACATATTTACATCGATCTTAGAATAATCTAGATTTTGTAGAGAAGATCCACGCAGAAATGCTTCATCAAAGAATGGACATTCTCCAGGTTGGATTTTCTTTCTTTCACTACGTTCTCTATTTTGGCGTTCTTCATAGAGTGTGTGGTTTGCATCGCCGATTTCAGCAAAGTCGTCCATTTCTTTTGTGCGTAGCTGGATTTCGATGTGGGAATTGGATTGCGTATCAAAGAACGAAATATGGAGAGAACGATAGCCATTTTTCTTTGCATCAAATATATAATCTCTATAGAAAGGAACGACACCTTCATGTAAAAGAGGGGATGGTGTTCTGTGTTTTCGCTGCTTTTCTGGGATAAATCCTTTTTTCTCCATGAAAGAAGGTAGTTTATTTGCGACTTCATAGAGATAGTGGAGTTCTATTTCTTCTGCATTGTCATATAGTTTTAAATGGCATTTAGGGATGCATAGAACTATACGGTAGGCAATGATGTCTCTGAAGTGAGAAACAGCATCTACGATTTCCTCTTCTGTAGGAAAACGGTGATTTTTTTCTTTGAATTCATATGTGAAGCGAACGATATAGCCATTGAATTTTTCTTCTGCACGAATGAGTGATTTAATTCTTCCACGAAATGTGAAAGCAAGAAATGGATATTCTTTTGCCATGTATTTATAAAATTCACGAATACGTTGAGATTGTGAAGTTAAAAAATCGTTGTGTTCAAGATAATCGATGATTTTTTTGAGAAATGCTGCATGTGCTGCGTCTACAGCATTATGCGTATTTGCAGTGTTTTCTTCTAATGCATTTGCATATTTGTGCAAGATGCGTAGTACAGTATCTCCATTATATAGATAATCCGTTAATTGAATCATGTTTCCTCACTTTCTGCATTATTATACGACAAAAGAAAAAACCTGCGTGAGCAGGTTTTTATTACATCTTGGAATATGCTACAGCAACTTGTGCCATAAGTTTTGCATTATTGAATACAAGATGAATGTTGGAATCTAGAGAATCACCACCTGTGAGTTCAGCAACTTTAGCTAGTAAGAATGGTGTACATGCTTTGCCCTTGATGCCCTTTTCATCCATTTCTTGAATTGCTTCATCAATAGCTGTATTGATAACTTTATCATCCATCGCAAATTCTTCAGGAATTGGGTTTGTTAGAAGCATACCAGAAGAGAATCCAAGATCTTCAGATGCTTTATATGTCTTTGCACATTCTTCTGGAGAATTCATTTGATAATCTACTTGTAATCCAGAGTGTCTAGAATAGAAAGCAGGAAGTTCTTTTGTTTGGTAGCCTAATACTGGAACACCTTGTGTTTCGAGATATTCAAGTGTTAATGCAAGATCAAGAATAGT
>CALBJM010000249.1 GCA_937893225.1 uncultured Erysipelotrichaceae bacterium
GCATATAGACAACCAGAAAGAATCCATGAAATAACAGGAAATATAAAACTAATTATCAAAAATAAAGACAAATAACGAGTTTCTTTTTTGGATAAACCAAGAACAATCAAAATCCAACTAATATAACTTAATCCACAACCATATGTGTTATATAACAACCCCTTTAAACGCAAAGAAGGAAGTAATATTTGAAAAATGGATTGTTTTGCGACGTCTTTATGATTAGTTAAGATGACATATACAGTAGGAATCGTTAATACAGAAGTTAATAGAAATGTAACAAAAAAAGACAGAATGATTTTTTTGAATAGTTCTTTTTTATCTTGCTTTACACTATATAAGGACCAGACAAATATAACGAAATATGCACTAACACTATAGTAGTAAGAATGCACCATGATCATACTTTCGGCAAATATTAGCAGCCAAATCTTACCAGTGTCTTTACATTTTTCTACCGCAAATAATGCTAAAAATAAGAAAGGCATATAGTTGATAAACATCAATTGCGAATGAGAATGAAAGAAAACACTAGACAAAACTACTGCACTAGATAATACGATGGAATAAAATGCATCAAGTTTGACTTTTCGAAAGAATAAATAACTAAATGTACCACTAGCACATAGTAATAATATGGAATAAGATGCAACAAAGACATACATTGGTACATTTGGAAATAAACAAGAAACTAGTACATCGGGTCTAAGATAACCATAATAAGACAAGTTATAAAAATTTGTACCACACATTAATGTACGCACAGAATCAGGAAACAAAGAATGTGCATGTAATATAGCATGCCGAATTTCATCTGCTAATACAACATGTTGGTTTAGCCAATCTAGGCTACAACCAAATATTCCTTTTGTTAGAAAAATAACCGCGACAATAACAATAAGATGTATCAATAAAACATTTCCTAAATCAATTCTATATTTTTTCATAGCAGAGGATATGATACACCGTTATAAGAAAAAGAATGTTAAGATTTTATGAATTATTTTATTAGCAATGAAAACAAAAAGACATCTATAGAGAATTTTCTCTACAGATGCCAAATGCTTTCTCATTTGTTGAATGGTGGAACATTCTTATCTTCTAGATATGCGCCGCATGCGGAACAAATACAATACATTCCATACATCAACACAAGTCGTGTAGTAATATAAAATACCGTCATCATAATGAATCCCTCTTGTCTTTCTTCTGTTTCATTTCTTTCACATATGTTTTACAAACAAGACTTATACAAAATACGGTATATAAAACCATTAAATCGAATGCAACTTCAATGAATGCTAACATAAACATTACCTACCTAAAAATCATCTAAAATCAATCAAACAAGATCCAGTCATATTGGATGCATAACTTGTTACACCATAATTGAATACAGCGTATCCAGTTACAACAGCTTTTACATATCCGTTACTTGGTGAATTCATTGTTGTACTGATACTATGTGTTGTCCAAGATGAGAAGAAAAATGCTACGCCAGCTTGATATGCATTTTTTCTACTAATTGAAGAAATTTTATTTCCTGAAGAAACAGAAGCTGTAATATCAACATTGATTGTGGCGGAACCAGGTGCAGCAACAATATCAAAATATCCAGTACGTGTTTTTGTAGAAGCATATGTTGATATGGAAGAATGTAAGTTAGTATTATTTTCTTCCGTGTGGATAGTTGTTGCAAATAATTGAACATTTTTTACTGCTTGATCGATTTTATCTTGAGTGATCTCTCCTAATGTTTCGTAATCATTGATCCAAACATCGACATTATATTTCTTAGCTTCTTCAGTTATTGCAGATACATAGTTTTCAACACTAAGAGTATTTTGTTCCTTAGCATGTATTGGTTGTGTCAAAGAAATTGAACATACAATAGAAGCTACAATTAAAAATATTATTTTTTTCATATGTATTATCCTTTCTATCTTAAACATGATTTTTGATATTAGATAATACAAATACCATTTTTATACCTGGCTAAATTATAAGTAAGCATATAGTCACTCCATTTCTTATCTAAAGTCTAAGTGAAAATGCAAAAAAAAACAGTCTATTATTGGAAGGATTTTGTTGATATACTTAATAAAGTAGGTATGTTGCTTTTTAATTATTTCTTTTTTTGTGTTCCGTAAGAACGCGTTTGGTATTGGGTGTGCTTTTCTTTTGTTAACGTATGACGAAAAAGGAAAGTCTATTTTTTGGTAAGAGTGAATGCAACTACACAGACTGGGAGCTGATACTAAGACTAGATAGATGACATAGAAAGTCTGCAGTCTATATAAGGTTGATGAAGTCTTATCATTTATAGATTGTTAGTCTAAATGACTTCTTTGTGAATAGTAATCATGTAACTGAGATATTGCAGTGTTAGTTGTTTTAATATTTCGTATATGATAATTTTTCATTAGAGGTTATTTTTATGGGAAAACTATTCTTGCTATTTACTTTATTTATATCTTCTTTTCTTCCTTTAAGAGCAAGAAGAGATAACTCCTTCCGAAAAATTTATTGTTGCAGAAAAAGTTGAAACTATATTTTATGATTCATAGACAGATAAAATAATCACAAATTTCAATTCCATTGCACCTTTCTCTAATGATATTTTCGAAATTCGTGCAAAAAATACAATATATCAAATGCCAGGAGGAAAAGGTGATTTAGGTATTACAGTATCGGCAGTAAACCACAAGGCACAAATTAGTTCTATTTCTGGAACATTTTCAGGAAAAGATACAACAACATATGGAAGCTTTACTCAAAATATTAGCACATAGGAAAGCTTTGCATCCTCAACAAGTAGTGGCTATTATAGCAGTACAAAAGCATTTGCTATAGGGCATCATGTTAATATAAAAGCAAATTATTATATTTCTTTGTTAAATGGAGTAGTTTTAAATGGAGGAAAAATCAATTACTCCACTACTATCAAAATAGTAAGGTAATGATATGTTAGAAGTTTGTTTTCATGGAAATTTATGTAATAAATTAAAAATGTTTAGAAATGAATCTAACATAAAAATTGGTGATCCAATAGAGTTTCCAGATTATCTTCCTGTTGGAAAAATTTCACCATATGATAGTGCAAGTAGATTATCTGAACTTACAAAAAATGGTTTAGAATTCAATCCATGCTTTATAAGAGACAATGAATCTTTCAAAAAAGAATTCTTAAAACATACCAAGTATAGATTTTGGATTTCTAAATATAACAATGATATTCTTGGACTATGTTATGTATCTTCTTTAATTCCTAATCAGAAAATATTGGTTTGTTCAACTGAAAAAATACCATCTTTACATAATATTTCTACATATCAAATCACAGAAAATTCTCAAATTGAACTTCTTTTGAAAAATCAATTTATATGTGATTCTACATATTACAAAAACATTTGGTTAAAATTACAAAAAGAGAATACATA
>CALBJM010000250.1 GCA_937893225.1 uncultured Erysipelotrichaceae bacterium
TGCAGTGTTCTCTCATCAACCACACTATCACAAATCATACGTCCATATTCTCTATTATTTGCTGCTAAATGCTTTAAAGAAGTACCAATTTTCTTTTCTTGTACCCCTTGGATATATGCCGCAGCTAATTCACCGCTCAAAACAGGATCTTCCGCAAAATATTCAAAATTTCGGCCACATAACGGACTACGTTTATGATTGATACCAGGCCCTAAAAGTATGTCTGTTCCAGATTCTATGCATTCTTCTGCTAGCATATTTCCAAATTCGCGCATCAACGAACGATCAAAACTGCAACCTATTAAAGAGGCTGTAGGAAATGCTGTAGCTGGCTTTGCTTGTGGAAAACCTAAAGAATCATCTATTTCAATACGCAATCCATTCGGTCCATCATGCATCGAAAAAGATTTATATGGTGTATTTTTATAGCCATTAGAATGCCACTTATCTTTTCCTTGAAACAAAAGCGCTTTTTGTTTTCTTGTTAGATCACTCATACAATTTTTCTCATATTTTCTAACATTTTATTGACCATTTTATTAAAAACTTCGTTTTTTTCTTCTGTTAATCCATCAAATACGATATCTTCTAAATCATTTAATGCTTCACGAATATCTTTATGAATTTCCTCTGCATTTTTATCTAGCGCGATAAATGTCTTACTATCTTTAATGTCCATCGCTACCATATTTTTCAAACTCAATTTTGTGATAATAATTGAAACATTGATAGAAGATATTCCAGTAAAGTCAGCAATATCATCTACACTAATTGAACTATCCGCATCGATCAATGCTGACAATACCTTGATTTCATTCAAACTCATGTCATATTGTGTTGCCACAACATTTAGCTTTTGTTCAAATGCTTTATTCACATAATATGCAAAAGCTAACATTGTATCTTTTCCACTCTTGTACTTTGCACGAATTCTCTCCGTACCAAGTTTTTTTACACCAGGTAATACACCAATTGCAGAACCATCTTTTGCTCCATCAATTAAAAAACTTGTAATATGCAAACGATCTTTACGATACTGTTTTTCATCAAGTATGTTTTTATAAAAATTGTTGTAATATGTGAAAACATTTGTCTTCATTTGATACAATTTTTGTAAAGACATCCCCTGATTCACTAATGAACCTTCTGTCTTTACATAATAATACACAGGTCTTTTTAATAAAGCTATTGTATTGACATGCAGCAAATACTCTAAATTAAATATGAAATCTTCCGCAAACTTCACATCTTCTTGCATTTTTAAACCATATTGCTTAAATATACTTGTTTTATACAATTTATTCCACAATACACCATAATAAAAATCTGCAGGACTCATCATCATAAACTGTGCATAATCTTGCAAAGACAAACTATTAGCTCCATCTATGCTGCCTTGAATCGCTACATTTTCACCGACAACACGATAAAAATAAGCAACACACAAATCTGCTTGATTTTCTTCCAAAGAACGCACAAGCATCTTTGTTGCATCACTTGTAATCCAATCATCCGCATCTAAAAATTGTACATATTCTCCTTTCACCAGTTGCAAAGCAGTATTTCTAGCTGCTGAAACCCCACCATTTTCTTTATGCACGACACATAAACGAGAATCTTCGCTAGCTAATTGGTCTAAAATTTGTGAAGATCGATCTTTTGATCCATCGTCTACCGCAATAACTTCTAAATCTTTATATTCTTGATCTAAAATACTGCGAATACATCTTTCAATACACTTTTCTGCATTATATACAGGAACAATGACACTCACTTTTGGCATATAACTTCCATCCTTCACTTCTTAGTATCATGATACCACGCCCTTTTCCAAAGAAAAATAGTGTGATACACACACTATTGCTCTTGAGATTCTTCGCCCTTTGTTTCGGCTGGTGTTTCTTCATTTTTCTTAGGCACATATGGCGCTAAACCAACTACTAAGCCAAGTCCTAAAGACAAAACGTACGCAAAGCCTTTTGAAATGCAATACGCAGCTGCTACAATCACAAGCAGCACACCTATGCCTACTTTTACATATGCAGTAGTTGTTCTTTTTTCTACATCCAAAAAATCACTGCTCAATGCACCAACAATAAATCCAAGCACAACGCAACCCAACATCAAAATGACCAATTTCATATTCTATCTCCTACTTTTCCGTATATGTAACCCATTCATTATTTCCAGCTATCCATTCATTGTCACCGATTTTATACCAAGTATACCCATCCGCATCTGATTTTTCAAAAACATCATATGTAGTCAAAGAAGCAACTCCAACTTTATCTGCACTTAGTGAAGGTGTTTTTCGAATATTCAATGTAGAAATATTGACGTTTACTGTACCGATGACAGTTTCACTTTCTTCTTTTTCTTCCACATTGGCAGCTTTAACAGGTGTATCACAGCTTTGTTCTGAAAAAATCGCATTTGTTAATTTTCCATTTTTACTAGCATCTATATTTAAGATACCAGCCTTTCCATCATTACAAACCCATGCTTTACCTTCATAAATTGCAGAAGCAGAATCAAACAAAAAATCCGTTACTTCTTCTCCATTTGCATTGATATAAGCCCATTTACCATTCCTATTTTGTACAGGACAATATCCATTTTCAAAATATCCTACACTTTTATATTGATATTCAGTGATAGCTTTACCACTTCTTGCATCTATTACCGCAAGTTTTTTATCATTATCTGTCTTTTGATAACAAGAATAAAATCCATTCACAAATGTGCCATAAGATTTCACATTCACTTCTGAAGGAACCTCACTAATAATATTCCCTTGTTTATCAATCACAACTTGTTTTAATGGCTCGTTATTTGAATTCACTTTTTCAGCAAAACACATATCACCAATAGGCACATCACATTCTTCAAATCCATAACCAGCTGCATCTTCCCCAGCTTTATTTTTTAAGTGATATAGAATACCAATTTTTCCATTCTTTATAGCAATTTGATCAAAAACTTGATTTCCATCATACGGATGTAAAATAAGTTCTTGCGCAGCTATTTCATCTTGCGATGTAAAAGAAGCATTTAATATGTACGCCTTTTCATTCGATACGCGTGTTCCATAAACGATTGAAAAATAATTTTCATCACTTTTCTTTCTACCATACGCTGCTACAATTCCTTCTGAAAGATACGTGTCTTCTAGCTTATCAGGAGTTGTATATAACAAATTTCCATCATAATCATAGATCATTTGTATATCATCTTTTTGCAAAAGCAACGCATTATCTGTATACCCAGTATCTCCAAATTGATTCAAGGTACCATTTTGATTTTCAAGCATTGCTGCTTCTCTTTCACCATTCCGTATAGTCTGTTGCGAAAATGGCACTAAAGCTTGCAAAGATGATATTTCTATTTCCGGAAGTACGTGCCACGTGTGAATCGTTTCTTTTACAGAAGAAGATGCATGGGTATCTTTTTGCATACACCCATTAAGACACAAAGTTGACACACTCAAAAAAGCAGCTCCTATTTTTTTCATATCCATAATAAGTATTATAGTATAATTATAAAAATTAAAAAATGATGAATGGAATTAGTTACGAAAATTATTGTGCACATTGGTTAAAAAGAAACGGATATCACAATATCCAACTCACAAAAGCTTCTCGAGATCAAGGCATTGATATATTGGCAACCAAGCGAGGAAAACTATACGGTTTTCAATGCAAATACTATAGTTCTACAGTAGGCAATGATGCTGTACAGCAAGCTTTTTCAGGTACTGCCTATTATGGTTGCGACATTGCTTGTGTCATCACAAACACCAATTTTTCAAAAGATGCTATAGAACTAGCTGAAGAAACAGATGTTTTATTATTTCCGAATATTGATCCAGATGCAGATAGCCTTCTACATCGTTTATTCAACGTTATAGTATTTCTTTTCATAAGTATCGGGATAGTGATATTATTTTATGAAAGTCGTTTAACGCAATACAATGATACAATCGTTTTAGCCTCTATTTCGCTGATTTTGTCATCTATTCTTGCATTATTTACGAATGCACATCTCATCATTGCTTACTTGTCTTCTTTTCTTTCTTTTTGCTCCTTACTTCTTTTTTATAAAGAAAATCTACAAAACATATGGTTATTCAGCCTACTGCTGTTTCATTTTTGTTTAGATTGCAAAGCACTAAAAAAAACGATGCAAAACAATCAGAAGAAAAAAGAAGATCTACAATTAGAAACTTTGCAAGAAGCAGAACAACAAGGAAAATATATTGCTGATATTCTCAAAGATGAATTCCATACAAATATCACATGGAATAAAACAACGATACAAAATCATACGACCATTCACACATTTCATTCTGCAAAAGATTTATCACAAGATTTTGCTTTGATGGAATATTCTTTTCAACAATATGCTTCCTACCATCAAATTCAAAAAACTTGTTCATTCATGAAATTATCACCAAAATCCTTTACTGTTACTATAAAAGATAAATAATTTTCACATACGCATTGATCAATAAAGCATATAATAGTTTGCATATGAAAAAAATTAAAGAAAACACCAATTTAATAACTTCATTGTTTCTCGTTATTATTCTTGGTATATTTTGTTGGAAACAAAGAAACACATTTTTAGTATTTGTAGACTATCCATATCTATGGATAGGAGCAGAAATCGTATTGCTCATCATCATACTTGTATCCGTTCTAATTGAGAAAAAACAAAGACCAATCTATACAACACTATTATTTTTACTAGCACCATTGCTTATGGAATGTGCTGTAGAAATGTTAAATGGAAATATGTTATGGGATATCGACATGTTTGGAAATGTAGTCATGAATTATCTCATTAACTTACTATTTTATGCAATTGTATATGCATGCAGTGGCAGTACAAAGATTTCCATCCGATCCATATCCATATTGTTAGAATGCTTCGGTATAGCAAATTACTATGTCAAAAAATACAAAGGAGGTCCTTTACTTCCTTGGGATCTTACTGCAGTAACGACTGCTGGCAACGTAGCTGGTGCTTTTTCTTTTAAAATCACAAAAGAAATCATCGTTTCAATAACGATCGTTGCTGCATTATGGAAACTATCTGTACATTGCATGAAAAATCCAAAAACAAAATCATATAGAATTCTACGCAGTATTTGTGTAGGCATTTTTACTTTTGTTTGCTTCATTTTTTATGGCACTGATTTCGTTGCAACTACTTTACAAGCCACACCTGATTTTTTTAATCAAACGCGCGGTTATGAAGCAAAAGGAGCCATCGCTGAATTTCTCATCAATACAAGATATTTACACTTATCTCAACCAGATGACTATGACCCCTCAACACTTGAAAAAAATATACAAGATGAAACAGAAGAAGATGCCCCAACGATTCTAGAAACTGCTTTGCAGCACGAAGGACAAACAATAACCAAAACCCCAA
>CALBJM010000251.1 GCA_937893225.1 uncultured Erysipelotrichaceae bacterium
TTTTATGAAAGAATTAGGGATTCATGATCCAATTATTATTGGTCATTCTTTTGGTTGCCGTGTTGCAATTCGTTATGCTGCTAAAAATCCAAATGGTGTTAAAAAGATGTGTTTGACAGGTGCAGCTGGAATTCGTCCAAAACATGGTCTTGATTGGCAGATTCGAACACATGCTTATAAAGCTGGTAAGTGGTTGTTAAGAGTCACTGGACAAAATGCAAAATTAGAAGAAATGCAAAAAAATGCGGGTAGTGAAGATTATCGTAATGCGAAAGGTATTATGAAGCCTACATTTGTAAAAGTTGTCAATGATGATGTTTCAGATATATTAAAAGATGTGAAGTGTTCTGTTCTTCTTGTATGGGGAGAAAATGATACTGCAGCACCATTATGGATGGGAAAACAAATGGAAAAAGAAATGCCAGATGCAGGTTTAGCGATTTTCGAAGGAGATGATCATTGGGCATATTGGCATCAGCCAGCTAGATTTAATGCAGTGTTGGATATTTTCTTGAAAGGTGATGAGGAATGATTGTTAAAAATATAGCAGTATTGATATGTTGTGCATTAGCAATGCTTGTACCTATGAAACATGCTTTGCATGTTTTTCAACAAAATCGATATGAGTGTGGAAGATTGACAGAATGGATCAAAGAAAATTTGTCCATGAATGTGAAGAATTCTATGGGAATATTGTTGCTTTGTGTTATCGCAACAATTGTTTCTTTTATGCAATGGTCGTTTGGATGGTTGTTGATTACGGTTTTTTTGCTTGTATTGTTTCTGTATTTGTATTCTAAGGAAACAAAGAAGAAGTATATTAAGCCACTCGTATATACAGCTCGTGTAAAAAGGCAAATCGTTGTGATGGTCATACTAGCATGTGTGATAGAGGTGTTGCTTGTTTGGAAAGAATTGTATTTTACTTTATTATGGAGTGCATATTTTTTACCATGGATAATATTGTATCCAATGAGTTTGATAACATCTCCTATTGAAGCTTCTATACGCCAATCTTATTTAAATGATGCAAAAAGGATTTTAGATTCTCATGCAGGATTGATCAAAATTGGAATTACTGGTTCTTTTGGCAAAACAACGACAAAGAATATCATGCAGGCAATGGTGTCAGAACAATTTAATTCTTTGATGACGCCAGCTTCCTATAACACACCTATGGGAATTACTCGTACGATACGAGAAATGTTAAAACCAATTCATCAAGTATTTGTTTGTGAGATGGGTGCAGATCATGTTGGTGATATAGAAGAATTGATGAATTTTGTTCATCCACAGATTGGAGTTGTTACATCTATTGGTCCACAGCATTTGAATACATTTGGTTCTCAAGAAAATATTATTCGTGAGAAGATGAAAATGATAGAAATGTTGCCGTCAGATGGTTTTGGAGCTTTGAATTACGATAATCCATTTATTCGAAACTATAAAATCAAAAATCCTGTAGAAACAATAACATATGGTGTTCATAGTAAAGATACAGATATAACTGTAGAAGACATTCATTACACACCTTCTGGTTCTTCTTTTACAGTTGTTTACAAAGGTGAAAGAATTGCCATGGAAACAAAATTGCTTGGTGAATTGAATATTTTAAATATTCTTTCTGCAATTGCTGTGGCAAAGCATTTGGGTGTTACATGGAGTGTTATACAAAGAGCTGTAAAGCAAATGAAACAAGTAGAACATCGTTTGGAGTTGAAAAAAATTAATGGTTATCGTTTTATTGATGATGCATTTAATGCAAATCCAACGGGTTCTGCAATGGCTTTAGAAGTATTAGGTATGATGCCAAATACAAGAATCATTGTGACACCTGGAATGATTGACTTAGGGGAAAAACAATTTGAAATCAATAAACACTTTGGATCATTGATGAAGGGCAAAGCAGATATTGTTATTTTGGTCGGGAAAAATCAAACGAAACCAATTTATGAAGGATTAGAAGAAAGTGGTTATAACATGGAAAATGTCATAGTCTTAGATAAAGTCAAAGAAGCATTTACATATGTTTATACACATGCAACACCTGCAGATACGATCTTATTAGAAAATGATTTGCCAGATGCATTTAACCATTAATTTAAAATCTCAGATTTTCTGGGATTTTTTTTTAGAATCGGAGTATACTAGAAAAATCTTATAAAGGAAAAGAGAAGGACACGTATGGAAAACTTAATTCACGAAGAATGCGGTATTTTTGGTATCTATGATTCAAGTGGCAATTGTGATGTTGCTTCGAGTACTTACTACGGATTATTTGCTCTTCAGCATAGAGGGCAAGAATCTTGCGGAATTGCGGTCAATGATAGAGGTGTGATTACATATCATAAGGATGTTGGATTGGTTCGTGATGTGTTTTCTAAAGAAGAACTCGAAAAATTAGGG
>CALBJM010000252.1 GCA_937893225.1 uncultured Erysipelotrichaceae bacterium
ATCGGGACAGAATTTGTCCCGATTTTTTGGCGTGCCTTTATAATTTTGTCGTAAATGTGTCGTAAATTCTGACATTAGCAATCAAATTTTGGCTTATTTATGCGATCTATTCTTCTCTTGGCTTCATTGTAGGGTAGAGGAGGACATCTCTAATACTATCCATACCTGTTAGTAACATAACAAATCTATCGATACCGATACCAATACCACCTGTTGGAGGAAGACCATATTCTAGTGCTTCTACATAGTCAACATCCATATCACTTGCTTCATCATCACCGAGTTCTTTTGCTTTCAATTGGTCTTCGAATCTCTTTCTTTGATCAATTGGATCATTGAGCTCACCAAATGCATTGTCCATTTCAATACCCATGATTTCTAGCTCGAAACGTTCAGTAAATCGTGGGTCTTTTGGATTTTTCTTTGCAAGTGGGGAAATTTCAATAGGGTGTCCCCATACAAATGTTGGTTGTTCAATCTTGTCTTCACAGAATTCATCAAAGAATAAGGAAATGATGTTTCCAACAGTTCTTTGGTGTGGTAATACTTCTACATGATGTTCTTCAGCAAGTTTTAAAGCTTCTTCAACTGACATTGGTTGCCAAAAATCAACACCTGTTACTTCTTTAACAGCGTCTACCATATTCCATCTTTTGAAAGGTCCCTTTAATGAAATTGTCTTGCCCATGAATTCAAATTCAGTTTTGTGGAATACTTCTTGTGCAACAGACTCAAAGAGTTCTTCATTGAATTTCATCATGCCTTCAAGATCAGAATATGCACAATATGCTTCCATTGTAGTGAATTCTGGATTGTGTTTGAGATCCATACCTTCATTACGGAAAATACGTCCAATTTCATAGACTCTTTCCATATCACCTACTAATAGTCTCTTAAGAGAAAGTTCTGTAGCAATACGTAAATAGAAGTCCTTATTCAATGCATTGTGATGCGTAACGAAAGGTCTTGCACTAGCACCGCCAAGAATAGGGGAAAGAATTGGTGTTTCTACTTCAACATATCCATGAGAGTCCATGTAGTGACGAATCGCAGATACGATTTTTGGTCTCAATAGTGCCACTTGTCTAGAAGAATCATTCATGATGAGATCAAGATATCTTCTTCTATATCGTTCTTCTTTATCTTGTAAGCCATGGAACTTTTCTGGAAGTGGTCTAAGTGCTTTGCATAAGTGTGTATATTCATGTACTTCTACAGATAATTCACCAGCCATTGTTTTGATGACGCGACCTTTGACACCGATAATATCACCTAGGTCACTCATCTTGAACAAGTTATAAATTTCATCTCCAACGATTCTTTGATTGATAACTACTTGAATTTTTCCAGAACGGTCTAGAAGGTGAATGAAACCAAGTTTTCCCATTCTTCTTTTAGACATAATTCTACCAGCAATGGATACTTCATGATTTGCTGCATCAAGTTCTTCAATAGATGCATCTTGATATTGTGCAAAAATTTCTGCAGCATGATGTGTTTGATCATAGCCTTGTCCAAATGGATCGATACCCATTTCTCTAAGCTGGTTCATCTTATCCATACGTGCTTGTTGTTGGTCATTCATGACAACTGTTTCTACAGTGTCTTTAATATTATCAAGCTTTTTCTTTGCTTCATTCTTTTTCGCTTCAGCTTCTTTTTGCTTTGCAGCCAGTTCAGGGTGAGCAGCTAAAAATGCTTTTCTTCTCTCTTCCTTGATTCTGGCTTTTTCTTCTTTTGTTAATTCTTCTGCCATATTTTCCTCCATTCAAACAATATAAAAGCTCTCATCTCCATAGGGACGAGAGCTACTTCGTGGTACCACCCTAATTCACAGTCGTAGAACTGCCTTCATTGATCTATAACGCGATTAACGGTCGTTTGCTAAAGAGCCTTACAAATATAATTTCACTGACTTTGCTTACACCATCCAAAGCTCGCTTATAGCTTCCTTATATTCTTTCTCTTATTATCGCTGACGACTGTATTTTATCAGCTTTTTACGCGTTTTCAATCCTGAATTTTAGAATCTTCTTCTAATTCAGTTACTTCAGGGACTGGATTAGGATCTTTTTTCAATAATGTATTTACAAGAATACCAAGAATCAATGAACAAGCAACAGCTGTAATCGTTACTTTTCCAAATGTTAAGCTTAATCCACCAATACCAGAAATTAGAATCGTAGAAACAACGTATAAGTTCTTGTTTACATCAAGATCTAATCTTTGAATCATCTTTAAACCAGATACAGCAATAAAGCCATATAATGCCATACAAACACCACCCATGACACATCCAGGAATAGAAGAAATGAATGCTACAAAAGGTGACAAGAACGAAATTAAGATGCACTCAACAGCTGCACACATGATCGTAGCTACAGAAGCATTTCTTGTAATAGCTACGCAAGCAACGGATTCACCATATGTTGTATTTGGACATCCACCAAAGATTGCACCAGCAACGGAACCAACACCATCACCAAGTAAAGTATTGCTTAGACCTGGATCTTGTAATAAGTCTTTTCCAATAATAGATGAAATATTCTTATGATCTGCAATATGTTCAGCAAATACTACAAATGCAACAGGTGTATAAGCAACGATAATGCTAGAAAGATATCCTGCATCGATTTCCTTAAAACCTTGCATAGCTTTTAAGAAAGTAAAATCAGGAACAGAAACAAATGTAGAAAGTGTAATGCCA
>CALBJM010000253.1 GCA_937893225.1 uncultured Erysipelotrichaceae bacterium
AATTGCACCTGTAGTACAAGTTGCTGAAGCACGTACGGAATATTATCAACCATTGCGTTTTGAAGAAGAAGAATTACAACCAGTCAAAGAAGAAACAAAAGTAATACAACAAGAATCCCACGAAGAAACAATTTTTAAATCTATACAAGAAGAAGCAGAAGAAGATGCTAAAATTCTGCAAGCAATACAAAATAAAACAGAAGAACAACCAATACAAGAAGAAAAACCTGTATTTCCTCAAATGCGCGTGTTAGGACAATATCACAAGAAATATATTGTTTGTGAAATGCAGCATGGACTAGCATTGGTTGATCAATATGCTGCCGCAAAGAGAATTATGTATGAAGAAGTATATGCAGATATGGTAAAAAATCAAACATGTGTGGATTTATTGATTCCTATGACATTTCATACAAGTGATGCAATCGTACAGCGTGTGGATGAAATCAATGCCGCAATAGCAGAATACAATATGCAATTTGAAGCATTTGGGAAAGATACACTCATCATGCGAAGCATACCTTCTTGGCTGCAAGCAATCAATGAGAAAGAATTTTTGAATGATTTATTGGATGCTTTTAAAAATGATGAAACAAAACACTTTGCTTCTATGCAAAGACAAAAGGTAGCACGTATAGCTTCTTCACATATATTGAAGAAGAATGTTTCTTATTCTATGGAAGAAATGGAAGAGTTGATCATGCAATTATCGAAATGTGAAAATCCATATGTAGGTATGGATAATAAGCCAATATGGATTGCATTGCGTGAAGAAGATCTCGCGAAGGAGTTTCGATGAAAAAGGTAATTGTTATTGCGGGACCTACCGCAGTTGGTAAATCGGATTTTGCGATACATATCGCACAAAAATATGGATTAGAAATTATTTCTGGAGATTCGATTCAAGTGTATCGAGGATTGGATATTGGTAGTGGAAAAGTAACAAAAGAAGAAATGCGTGGCGTCAAGCATCATTTGATCGATATTTTGTCTCCATTGGAAAGTTATAGCGTTTCTGATTTTCAAACGATGGCTAGAAAAATCATAGAAAATAGTGAAAAACCAATGATTATTTGTGGAGGCACAGGTCTATATTTAAAGGCTTGTTTATATGACTATACGTTTGAAAAAGAACAAAAAGATGCCTATGATGCTTCTTTTGAGGGATATACGAATGAACAATTATGGGGGATGTTAAATACAACAGACCCACAACAAGCCCAAAAAATTCATCCAAATAATCGTAGAAGATTGATTCGTTCTCTAACGATTCAAAAAAATACTGGAAGAAAACAAAGTGAGATTGAACAAGAACAAAAACATGAATTGTTGTATGATGCATTGATCATAGGTTGTACGATGAATCGTGAAAAACTCTATGCACGCATCAATGCGCGTGTAGAAAAAATGTTTCAAATGGGCCTAAAGCAAGAAATGCAAAGTTTATTGCAACAAGGTGTAACATTTTCAAATATGTGCATGGAAGGTATTGGGTATAGAGAATGGGAGCCCTATTTTAGGGAGAATGCAACTGAAGAAGAAGTCAAACAACGCATTCAAAAGGATTCTCGAAATTTTGCGAAAAGACAATTTACATGGTTTAAGCACCAAATGCCTGTAAGATGGTATACTGTGGATGATGCAGAAGATACGGAAAAAGTATGGCAAGAAATAGATGCTTTTTGCAAGAGGTGAAATCATGCATACAAAAAACATAACAAAGTGTATACGTATACAAGAAGTATGTACAGTAGCTATTTGGTGGGGTGTTGTGATGCTTATTGGATGGGGCGTGCTTTTTGCAACAAAAGCAAGTACACATATAACGGAAGTATTGCTGACTGGCTTTCTTGTCTTAGTGCTTCTACTTGCCCTTACGCTTCTTGATGCGAAACGTAAGAGTCGTAGGATTTGTCAAAAGCTGCAAGAAGAAATAGATGCCTTTGATGAAGAGACATTTCAAAAGATTGATCGTTTGTATAGTGTTTCTAAGAATTGTCTTGTGTATCACAGTGGCGTGAAGTTTATTGGCATAGCCAAAGAAAATATCATTTCTGTGCATTTTGATGGGAATAAGATTCTTGTTTCTATGAGAAATAAAGATGGTGTGTATATGTTGCCTTGCAGCTTAGAAACAAATGCATATATACAACAATGGCTGCAATAAATTAGACATTTAGTATTGCGTGTCGTTTGACTTTACATTAAGAAAATGTAAACTAAAGTTATATTGAAAGGATGGTGTATGAAATGAGCGAATTTAATACACAGGCAAGAGGTTTTGTTCAAGATGATGTGAACGCATACCTCGTAAAAGTTTTTTGGAAAATGGGATTAGGTCTGCTAGTTACTGCAGCAGTAGCAGCACTCTGTTATTTTACAAATGCATGGTACTATTTCTATAGTGTAACTGGTGGATTTGGAACAATCTTATTGATTGCATTACAGTTTGGTGTCGTGATTGGACTTTCTAGTAAATTAACAACAATGAAGACATCAACAGCGAATTTGTTGTTTCTAGCCTATGCAGCTATTACAGGTTTTTCTTTCTCAACATTATTGTACGCATATACAGCTACATCAGTATTTGGTGCATTTGCATTCTCAGCTGTGTTGTTCATTAGTTGTGCAATTATTGGTTCTACGACAAATCGTGATTTGTCAAAGTTCTCAACATTGTTTATGGGTGGCTTGATTGCGTTGGTGATTGCTAGTATTGCTTCAATGTTTATTCCAGCATTAGCAAATAGTCTCATGATTTCTTATCTTGGCGTAATATTGTTCCTTGGTATTACAGCTTGGGATATGCAGAGAATCAAGAGCATGTATTACAATGTTGGCGGATATGGCCAAGTAGCAGAAAACTTTGCAATCTATGGAGCTTTTGAATTGTACTTAGATTTTATTAACATTTTCTTATATGTTCTTAGAATCTTTGCTAATAGCTCTGATAGAAACTAATAGAGTATTACATGGTATAATCAAAGCAGGACAGATTGTCCTGCTTTTTTAGAGGTGAATATGTTTGTAGGTGAATATCGATTTACAGATTATTATCATAAGTTTGTGACAATTGAAGCAGACGAGTTGACTGCGAATTTACATTGTCGCTTAAAAATAACAGAAAAAGATTGTTATGCGTTGTGTTCTTCTTATTGCGATGAAGATGGTTTTATACGCTTTAATGTGCTTTCTATTGGTGATAGTTGGCAGCATTGCACTAGAGGACTAAAGAATAAGCATATGCTTGGTGAATTTGGCATTGATGAAGTTTACAATAAAGAAATGCGAATTGCTGAAACGCAATATGAAATGCTGCAAAAGAACCAAGCGTTCGTTGAAGAAAAAGAAAAGAATGTAGATGAAGATGTCATGAAAATCAGAAATGATTCTAGACTAGATGATATTCGGGATGCATATTATCCAGATATTGTGTATGTTGGTATGATTCATGATCTTTCTATGTATGAATATCCAATGACTGTAACAGGTATAAAAGGACCGTTTCTAGTGGGTACTTTGATGGAAGAACCTGCACAGGCAATGGGTGTACATGAAGGAGAGCCTGTATATGTTTTGCCATATATGGCAGAAGGCATTCATTTGTTTGCTTTGTTTGGCGGCAGCCATTTAGATGATGAACAAACAAAAGCAATGGATCGCATCATACGCGAAACAAGTGAAGTTGGTATAGACTTTAACGGCATTTCATTGAAAAATTAGGAGATACTATGAGTAAAAGTGAAACAATCCAATACACATGTCCATATTGTGGAAAACAATTTGATATAGAAGTATATCAATCTGTGAATACTAGACAAGACCCAGACTTAAGAGAAAGAAGTATGTCTGGAGATATTTTTCGTCATGCATGTCCACATTGTCATACAGACTTTATGGTACAAAATCCAATGTTGTATGAAGACCCAGACCACCATTTTGTGATATGGGTTTCTCCAAATGAATTAGGAACTGACTTATCTCAATTTGCGGAACCATTGATCAAGAAAGGTTATAAGTTACGTAGATGTTCTACAGTGAAAGAGTTTGTTGAAAAAATACAGATCTTTGAAGATGGTGCGGATGATATTGCGGTAGAATTAGCAAAATACGATAGCTTTATTGATTTTCTAGATAGCCGTAAAGGAGATCCGAAAGACGTTACTTCCATTGATTATGTTTATACAAAAGATGATGTTATGAAAATTGATATTCGTATGAATGATAAAGGCATGTCTTTTTTGATTCCAGTGAGTGGATTGCAGGATGAATTAGAAGCAAACAAAGAATTATTTGAAATAGATGAGCATCATTTTCCTTGCATTAATAGTGATTGGATGATTTCACTATTTACGAAAGCAGAAGGTACTGCGTAATCACACAATTTCACAAAAAGATGACATATTTAAACGATAGATATTTTATATATTACTAGTGCAGAAATGATCTGCCCTGAATTATGCAAACCCCTAAAGCATTATTCAGCGATTTCTATCCCCTTAATAATGAAAAAAAGAGAAAGGCCTATGCAGAGGGCCTTTTCTCATGTTTAAAGGATTTGCGTTTTTTTGTGTTTTCATTTTTAATAGAAGCATGAAGCAAGAAAAATTAACAGAATTGTGTAAAAAGATCCAAGGCATGCAAAAAGCAAAAGTTGTCATCGCAATAGATGGAAAATGTGCATCAGGAAAAACGACTCTTGCGGAAGCATTGTCTAAGCAACTACATGCAAATGTATTTCATATGGATGATTATTTCTTACGCGTTGAGCAAAGAACAAAGCAAAGATATAGAGAACCAGGTGGAAATGTGGATAGAGAAAGATTTTATCAGGAAATCGGGACAAAATTGCATACCGACTCACCGATTATCTATGCACCATTTGATTGTCAAAAAATGGAGATTTGTGAAAATATAACAGTTCAGCAAACGCCAATAACGATTGTGGAAGGTAGTTATGCAATGCATCCGGATTTACAAAAATTGTATGATCTTTCTATATTTCTTGATATATCAGAAGTTTTGCAACTCCAACGCATAGAAATTCGAAATCCTGATAAAGTAGAAATGTTTCAAAAAAAGTGGATTCCATTAGAAAATCAGTATTTTGGAGCATTTGGTATAAAACAACATTGTGACATAATTTTACGAGCAGAAGAAATGTGGTAATTTGTTTCTTCTGTTTTTTGTTAAACTAATACTATGAAAATTAAATTTTATTATGTGAGACATGGACAAACGATTTTCAATACGCTTGGAAGACTACAAGGTATGTGTGATTCTCCTTTAACAACAAAAGGCATAGAAGATGCACAAGAAGTGGCAAGTGTATTACGCAATATTGCATTTGATGCGGTGTATGCTTCAACGAGTGAAAGAGCATGGAAGACCGCAAATATTATTTGTGCGTATCAAAAACAAAGTCCAATATTGATGAAAGAATTACGAGAGTTTGATTTTGGAAATTTAGATGGGCAAAAAATAGATGAATTTCAAGATGCTGTATGGGGAGAAGGCATGCGTGAAGATTGGAGTGCATTTGATGGTGAAACAATGGAAATATTTGCAAAACGTTCTCGTCATGCTTTTGAAACGATGTTTTCGCAGTGTAAGGATGGAGACAATGTTTTAGTTGTTTCACATGGTTCGTATATCATGCATTTGATGCGTACACTTTTACATTTTGATCAAGCAGCATATATTCGAAAAAGAGAATCAGAAGGTAAAGCATGGATTCCGAATTGTGGAATATGTGTATTTTCTTATGAAGATGGAAAATGGCAAATGGAAGAAGAACCTGTAACTGCGCAAGAATACAGAAATTTGCACTTTCCTAAAACACTTCATTACTATCTAGTGCGACATGGAGAAACACAATTTAATACAACACACCGTTTACAAGGACAATGTGACTCACCATTAACAAAAACAGGTAAGCAGCAAGTTATGCAAGCTAGCTTAAAGCTGAAGGATGTGCACTTTGATGCTTGTTATACATCGACAAGTGAAAGAGCAAGAGATACTGCAGATATCTTGTTGCAACAAAGAAATCTACAACCAATATGGGATGAACGCTTAAAAGAAGTGAATTTTGGTACCTTAGAAGGCAGCAATTATTTAGAAAACTTTGAAGAACAAAATCAACGCTTTTATGCTATGCACTATAAAGATATTGGTGGTGAAGATGCAGAAGATGTGAAAAAAAGAATACGTACGTTTTTAAGGGATGCAAGTGATGAAGCAAAAGATGGCGATACGATTTTGTTAGTGAGCCATGCCAATTTCTATACGCTTGTGTTAGAAGAATTGTTTGGAATATCTCGTGAACATTTATTTCAAGAAAGTCGAGCAAAAGGTATAAATCCTACACCAAATGCAGGCATTTGTAAATTTGATTACGATAAAGGAAAATGGAACTTGTTGGAAACAATGAATGGAGAAAAATATGTGTGAAGAAAAATATTTGTTTTTTGATATGGATGGCACGTTGATATCCCCAGAAACACATAAAATACCAGAAAGTGCAATATTAGGCATTCGACAAGCTATGGCTAATGGACATCGCTGCTTTATTTGTACTGGTAGATCTTACGTTATGGCACAAGAACACTTCGATGCGTTGGCTTTACCAGGCATTGTGTTTTGTAATGGTGCAGGCATTGCTTATGAAGGCAATATATTAGAAACGAGAAATATTCATCCTACAGTCGTCAAACGTGTCGTAGATATGGCACAAGCATTAGGCGGAGGTTTCTCATTGCAAACAACACATTTCACATATCAGAATCAGTCAGAAAGAGACCGTATCTTACACCGTTGGTACAATCGTTCTACTGATGGGACAATAGAGGAAATGATCAAACGACGTGCAATGAAAATGATTGATGCATATCAAAATGAGCCTGTGCAAAAGATAGACATATCTTTTAGCAGTGAACTTACCGCAGATGTGTTTTTTTCACGTGTGCCACGCTCTTTAAGCGTCGTTGTTGCTGGTGGATATTACGCTAGTATGGGAAGAACAGGTGGTGAATTAACTGCGAATGGTGTCACAAAAGGGACTGGTATAATGCGGGTGCTAGATATGTTTTCTGGAAATGCACAGAATGCATATGGTTTTGGTGATAGTTCAAATGACATCGAAATGTTGCAAGTCTGTGGAACAGGCGTAGCAATGGGAAATGGAAAAGAAGTCTGCAAAAGAAATGCAGATTATATTACAGATGATGTGGATCATGATGGAATCTATCATGCATTACAACACTTTGGTCTTATATAGGAGATTATATGAAGGGATTTTTATTTTTTGATATCGATGGAACTTTAGTGGATAGTGAAGCAGGGTATATGATGCCTTCCAAAGTAAGCATGGATGCTATACGACAAGCACAACAAAATGGCTATTTGTGTTTTATAGCATCTGGTAGAAATTATGGTGGTATGCGGCAATTCGAAGAATTAGGATTCGATGGATTTGTCTATTCTGATGGTGCAGGTATTTTATGTAAAAATGGAATTTCATATTCTACACCGATTCCACAAAAGGTATTGAAAAAATACCTTGCGGAGGTAAAAGAATACAAAGCAGAAATCATTCTTGCCACAAAAGACAAACTATTCGCTTCTCCACGACAATACAAAGACCTTTTCAAAAGTGCGGAATCTGTAGCCAGAAGACAAAAATGTGCGCCAAAAGAAATAATGCAAGACTGGAATATCTATCATATTGAAGAATACAATGGTGAAGATGTGATGGAAAGTGATATTAGCTTTGAAAGTCTGCAACAAGAACAAAATTGGCTAGATCACTTGGATCCGGAATTGGAATATATATCTACATCGGCTTCTTATGGAAGAGGTGGAAATACTGCAGGAGAAGTAACGTATCATAAAGTAACAAAAGGAAATGGCTGTAAAAAAGTTGTTGAACTCTTTCGTGGAGATATGCAAAATACATATGCATTTGGCGATTCTATGAATGATGCAAGTATGCTAGAAATATGCCAATATGGTATCGCAATGGGCAATGCCGTGGAAGAGTTAAAACAAAAAGCAAACTATATAACTGATTCAATTGAAGAAGATGGATTGAAGAAGGCTATGGAACATTTCCAAATTATTTAGATGATTGTATATAAAAATCTTTGATAGACTGTCGCGTAAGCGACTTTTTTTATACTGAATGGATAAATTGTGGAAAATACAGATCATGAGGATTAAAATATAGACGAAAGTTAGTTGTGTATAACTATAAGTTTACACATATAGGAAAGTGGTATGAAAAAAAAGAAGGAATTAGATAACATACATGTTATTTATTCAGAAGCTTGTAAAAAACTTTTGGTTGAAAGAATAGCTGCACATTATCCGCAAGTGGAAAGAGAAGAAATCTTTGCTGAAGTACATAATCAGTATATGAAATTTTTATCTTCCTGGAATAGAGATCTTGGAGGAAATAAGAACTTTCATAATGGAGAAGGTGGTACATACGACTGCATTGCTTTTATGAGTTATTACAAGGTATGTAGAAGTGTTACTTCTCTTCAGGAAATTGAAAAGATGGAAGAAGATTTAATACTTCCTTCTTTTCGGAATCTTAAGTTTGTAAACTGCAACAAACCATTTTGGCGAAAATTGATGTATAGAGCTTTTCTAAATGCAGAAAAACAATGCAACAAATGGAAGGACTATAAGATGAAAGTAGAACCATATGACAAGAATAAACCAA
>CALBJM010000254.1 GCA_937893225.1 uncultured Erysipelotrichaceae bacterium
ATTATTGTTATGCATTTATAACATTCTTCATGCTAGAGGACATTTCTTGATGGAGACAGTAGATTTTTCAGGAAATCAAACTATTACTTTTGATGATTTTAAAGAAAAATTCTATGCAACGATAAGTGCGTATTATGAAATTCCTGTTGATAGTCAAAAGGAATTTGAAGAATCTATTTTAAAACATGTTTTTTATGATAAATTAAATACCAACGAAATTAAAAACATGTGTAATCATGCGAGTTTTAGATTTAATCGTGATGAAGACAAAAATGCATTGATTGAAACACTCAAATTACTTTGTAATTATAAAGGAACTCTTAAAACAATTAGTCCTGAAATTGGATATACGAAAGATTCTTGTAATGTAACTGGGTTAAAGTCTGATGAAGTAGAGTTGCCTGAATTTCTACAAAATATTGTCGAAATGTTTGATATGATCAATATTTCCCAAATTATGAAAAATCACACGTATTTATGTGAAGTCGCTGTAGAAAAGATGGATGCATATGAAAATTTATCTTTGGATAAAGATTCAGATGCATATAAAGAACTTGTAAAGTCTATTCAAGGAAAAAGCAATGCTAAAGCAACACATATTCGTTCTGTAAGAAATCTAGAAAATGGATATCCTAATGGTTTATATGTCAAAGAAGTACGTGCAATTCTGCAAAAACAGAAAGATTACTATCCTGAAATTACAGATGAATTTATTGAAGTGTGTACAAGTATTGTGTCAGCAAGAATTCCTTATTTTATTGGACCGTTGAATGAGAATGCAAAGAATGCATGGGTAAGAAAAACAGGTAATATTGAATATAGTTATGCATATGCTATGAAACATGGTACCCCTGTTGATGAACACGGAAGTATTGAAGAATGGAAGAATAGGATGCGCTCTCATTGTACGTATTTGTCTGATGAATATGCTCTTCCAATTGGTTCTTTTCTTGGCGAAACATTTAGTATTTTGAATGAATTGAATAATTTAACAGCAAAAGTTCAAGATGATGCGTATGCGTTAACGTATCAAGATAAAGTAAATGTAATCAATACTTTATTTATGGAAGGGAAAGATGTTAAGTATTCTGATGTGGCAAATCTCTTGCATTTAACGAGTTTTGGAACAAAGCAAGATACTTCTCAAAATCGTAAGTTCAATAACAAATATACTCTATATCCAATCATTGCAAGAATTCTTCCGGAATTGAAATTAGATACGATAGAAGATATTTTCTCTGAACAAGAAAAGATTCATGAAATTGAAGATACAATTCTTTCTATTAACTTATACAATGAAGAAAAATCAAAAATTGACTATTTTACAAAGAAAAAGAAATATACTGAAAATGTAGCAAAAGCTTTGGCAAAATTATCTTCAAATTCGTTCTATTCTTTCTCAGAAAAATTCATTATGCATCAAACAATGGATGTAAATGGTAATACATTGATGTCTTTATTATTTGAGGATAATGTAGTTGGTAAAGCCAATAATCAAATGCGTTGGATTTCCGAAGCTGTTGATGAAAATGGCAATCCAATTGATTTTTCCGCAAATAAATATGAAAAAATCTTACAAGAAAATGGCGGAAAGTTAGACATCAATGTATTGATGCATAACGGCACACCAGTCATACCAGTTTCTAGACCGGTTATTCGAGGCTTAAATGAAGCTTTGAAGATGTATGTAGAAATGGTAAAGGTATATGGCATTCCAGATAGGGTCGTCGTAGAAACTGCACGTGATTTAAAAGATCATACAGTTGTTCATGAGCAACCTGCACGTCATTATGATAAAACAGAAAAATTATATGGATATTTGCTGGATCAACTCAATGTAAATAAGAATTATAAAGCACTTTCTGGAATAGAAAAATGGGATGATATTAAAGGTTACGTTGCTAAAAATGGGCAAAAGATAGAATTATATATCAGACAAAATGGATTAGATCTTTTAACTGGAGAAAGAATTAATATCAACCATCTTGAAGATTATGAAATTGACCATATTCTACCTAGAGGATTTGGTGATGATTCAATGGATGACAAGATGTTGATTTCTAAACTAGCGAATGCAAAGAAGGGAGATCGTTTACCATTACAATTTATTGAAAGCGGAGAAACGATTGGCAATAAAGTTATTACAAGTAGTTCTTTTATGAAGCGAGTTGCAATGCTATATGAGATGAAACTTATCTCCGAGCAAAAGAAAAATAGACTTTTGCTTTCTTCTACGGATGATCTAGATACGTTTATTAATCAAAATTTAGTAGATACACGGTATATCATTCGCGAATTTATGTCGATTTTAAAAGCATATAACAAATACAATCACTATGATCAAACACACATTGTTTCTTTACGAGCAGCATATACAAAGCTTTATCGTCGAGCATTCAATTTTGATAAAGTGCGTGACTTTGGTGATCAACATCACGCACATGATGCAGCTATTTTGATTGTTGCGGATAAAACACTATCAACATATTATCCACATTATGATCAAAGAGAACATAAAAAAGAGGATACGCGTTTCAAAACATATTTAAATTTCATTCAAGACATGCATTCTAATGATGAAAAAACAAAGAATGATTTGAATGACTTTATTCACTATATGTTCTGGAAGGCATACAAAGTATCGTGGAATTCACCAAATTCTATCATTACAGAAATTAAAGAAACTGTTCCGTATTATTCAACAAAAGTAGAAAAGAACTATAAAGGAAAATACTTTGAAGCAACAATACTCAATCATGATGCATATAAGGAAAATGCAGTTCTTTCGATTGTTGGTGTAAATAACGATAAGCATGTGTTTAGTGGGGTTGAGTGTGCAGCAGTAGATTTTTATAAAGTAACAATCAAGAAAAATAATAAAGTTACTAAAAAGCATATTGCAGTACATATTCCGAAGGTTATCATTGATGCAAATGGCAACATTGACAAAGAAAAATATTTAGCACTAATCAAGTATCACTATAAAGCAACAGAATTACTAGATGAAAATGGGAATCTTATTACTGGTTACTTTAGATTTAGAGCTTTCAAAAATGACATTATCTATAACACGACAACGAATTGTCCTACGAAGTTCAATATTGGAAGTATTGTAAATAATAAATTAGAACTTAAGTTTATTAATGTCTTCTCTTACAATAGTATATATAAAACAGGTGCTAACATTCGTAATGCTTTGATTAAAGAATATAACTTAAAAACAAAAATGAATAAAGATGGCGTAGATTTCAAAGAAATCGATAAACATGTATTTGTAGACTATGTCAATCGGAATTATTGGAATCTTGAAGAAAAGGATAAACGTATAGCAACCGCATTGAAGATGATTGAAAATGATTTGAATATTTATGAATTATCTAATCATCTTTCCTATATTGGTTTGATTATTGGTCGTCCTGGTACACCACCTACAATAACAGGACAATATTCACCTGCGATTGATAATAAACAAATCAAGAAAGATCCTGATTCCCAATATGTGAAACTCAAATATAATATTCTTGGATTGCGCTTCGTAGAAAATCCATATAGTAAACTAATTGTAACTAGTCCAAGAGAAATACCAGGCGCATTTAGTCAGATAAAAAAAGAAGAATTCTCTTGGAAAATTCAACAAGATAACCTATAATTTGGTTGTACAAATATTACGAATTAATACTAATCGTAAAGAATTAGATTAATTCAAAAACTATCAAAAATGGCCATTGTGGCCATTTTTATTATATTTTCCGAAAGTATTAATATGGGTTGGAAAACCGTTATTATTGGTAGTGAATCAAAAGTCTCCTTGTCTCTGAATAAAATGAAAATAACAATAGGTAATGAGTTTCAAAATATTCCTTTAGGGGATATTGATACAGTGATATTTAGTCATAGTA
>CALBJM010000255.1 GCA_937893225.1 uncultured Erysipelotrichaceae bacterium
ATTCATAGGATACCTCCTACTAAGGTATTCCCAAGTTTTTATAAAAATCCAAAAAAAGTACGCTAGTTTTATCTAACGTACTATATGTCTTTGGCGATATATTTCAAAAGCTAAAACTGCACTAGCCCCTGCAGCATTCAATGCCATATGGAAATCATTGGCGTATGGTATATAAATATTTTGATCTATCTCTTCCAATACAGTTTTAGATAGTCCTCTCATTTCTCCTCCAATGGCTATTAAAGTGCTTCCCATATAATTTGCATCATAACAAGAAATTGCATCTTTACGCATTGCTGCATAACACTTCACGCCTTTTGTCTTCACATATCGAATTGCATTTGAGATATCATCTGTTGTTACAATAGAAAGATACTCTGATGCACCAGCAGAAGATTTCATAATCGTATTTTCTACATTTGACCAATCTCGGTTTCGTAAAATCAATCCTGTACATCCTGCACTATACAAAGTACGTATCACATATCCTAAATTAAATGGGTCTTCCACACCTTCTAATACACACAAAAAAGCATTTTCTTCCAAACACTCATCAATTGATTGATACATGCGATTGCCAACTTCAGCAAGCAAACCACCATGTGTTTTACCTGTAGCCATTGCATCAATTTCTTCGCGCTTCATTTTTTTTACAGGAATATGAAAATCTTCAGCTCTATGCAATATCCACAATGTATCTTTATCATGCTTTTTTTCATCCACATAAATACAAAGGACTTTTCTCTTTTTTCCCATTATGCTAGCTTTCACACTAACATTTCCTTCAATGATCATCTTGCCCTCCGAATAATATCTTCCAGATTGACAGAAAATGGAATTTCCACAATAACGCGTGTCATTGGTTGATTAGCAGTTTCAATGTCTTCCCCTTTTGCATTTTTCAAAGAATTCACTGTAAATGCTTTGACTCCTTTCCCTGGAGCCAATACTTCGAGTGTCTCATGTTTATTAAATTTATTTCGTGTTTCAATCGTTACATTGCTGCCATTGACATCTACTACCGTTCCTAAGAAATCGTGATTAACATCTGCATTACTTGTTTCGTGATAGATCAAGGATGTATCTGCAGCCTCACCAGAATAAAAACCTGTACACGTATCTCTGTTTTCTCCATATAAAATCTGTTTTTTATGATAGTTTAATCTTTCTTCAGAAAGTGGACCTTGGTTTTCATATATTTCATCGATCAGATGACGATATCCAGAAACAATCGTTGCTACATAATATTCTGTTTTCATTCTGCCTTCAATTTTTAGTGAAGAAACGCCTGCATTCATAAGGTCGTATAGATAATCTGCAGTAAATAAGTCTTTCGAACCCATAGTAAATAATTGATTCTCACTTAAGTCACCTGTTCCATCATATAGATGGTATGCCCATCTACAAGACTGCGCACATCCACCTCTATTAGCATCCCTCAAAGTCATACGGTTACTTAATGTACATCTACCAGAATAGTTCACACACATGCCACCATGAATAAATGCTTCAGTTTCTACAGGACATTTTTGTGTAATTGAATAAATGTCTTCCATGGAACATTCTCTAGCCAATACTGCTCTATCTATTCCAAATGTATCATGTAAAAACACAGCTGTTTCATTATTAGTGATAGACATTTGTGTAGAACAATGCACCTCTAATTTTGGAGCAACCCTCTTAGCTAACTGCATAATAGCTGGAGAAGCTACAATAATAGCTGTGACGCCATATTCTTCCAATTTCTTCAAATATTCTTCTAAACCATCAAAATCTTCATTATGTGGAATAATATTACATGTTACATGAATATGTGCACCATATTGCTTTGCAAATGCACAAGCTTCTTGAATGTCATCCAATGAAAAATTAGATGCACGAGAACGCAATGAAAAATATTGACCACCAAGATACACTGCATCTGCACCATATTTAATTGCCGTCTTCGCTCTTTTCAAATCTCCTGCAGGTGCTAACAATTCTGGCTTCATAAAACGATTACTTAACTGTCTTTTGTCCATAATACCCATCCGATAAATGTAAATTTTTATACATTTCTTTATATACATCGACTAACTTTGACGCATCTTCACCATCTAATATTTTTCTATATACTTTGATTGCGTCCATAACACTATCATCATTCATAAATGCTGTATCAATTTCAAAATATTTCACGCCAGCATTCATAAAGTCATGCATTTCCTCAAATGACTCTTGTATATAATCCGTATAGATCATCATACCATATGCATTTTCATATGCTGGCATATGATCTTCACGCTGCTTTTCACGCAATGTCAATTGTTTGCTAGAAACATCAAAATCTTCTTTCGAAACGTGCTGAAACGCACTCAACAACTTTCTTTTAGAAACAGACATCAATGTTGCTCCATGTATGATTACCGTAGTATCATCTACGCCTTTTGCTATTTCAACAACTTCTCCTTTTGTTAAAAGACAAGGAATAACAACAGAACGCAATCCCATTGATTTCCAAACCTTAGCATCTGCAGTACTTGTCATTAAAGTCTCTGGACGATAGATCATTTGCGAAACATACCCATTTTCCTTAGCATGTTTCAACAACCCAGGATCAGCAAACATTACACCATCAACACCATATTGCATAAGTTTATCTAAGGTTGTTTGTGCACTTTCAATATCTGCTTCTCCATAGAGTCGATTCATTAACACAGTTATGCACATTGCATTACTATGGCATACTTCTACAATTTCTTTGATCTCCTCTTCTTCAAACTCATGTAAAGCAGAAAAAGTATTTGCTTTTAAAGCAACAATCAATTCATTTACACCTTCTTCTTTATAAGAAGTGAGTAAATTTCTATTTTCTAAAGTTACACTTAATATTTTCATCTTGCACATTGTACCATACAATGATACTCTTTACGCATCAGGTGGCGTTAAGTGCTACAAGAGTTGGGCCTTTTGTGGACGAAAAGCAATGCTTGCGGTCACTTGAAACATGACCCATGACGAGAAATACACATCTTCACTTTCTCGAAATGGTGAAAGAAAGGAAGGTGTTTTTTATGTTTTCAAAAAACTACTGGAAGTCTTCCGCTGATAAGCTAAAAGACGTCCGCTATCTCGCTCTCATAGCTTTAATGATTGCCATGAAAATTGTCATTGGATTTGTACGCATTCCTGTTGCTGAAAACCTTAGAATTACATTGACATATATTATCGTAGCCATTGAAGCAATCGTTACTGGACCTGTGTGTGGACTCCTATCTGGTTTTATCACGGATAATTTAAGTTTCATGTTATTTCCAGATGGAGCATACTTTCCAGGATATACTATTACAGCTATGGCTGGCTCTTTCATATATGCAATATTGCTCTATCAAAAAAATATCACTATTGCACGTATTACTTTAGCAAAACTATTCAATAACTATATTATTAATGTATTATTAGGATCATTATGGAGTTCTATGTTATATGGAAAAGCATATATTGTATATTTTTCCACAAGTCTAATAAAAAATACGATTTTATTACCCATAGAGATTTTTCTTTTGGTCATTGTATTAAATTTCACATTACCATTTCTCATAAAAAAGAATCTTGTCAATCGACAAGACCTCCCAATACCACTCAAGTAACACTGCCACCATGGCAGTGTTTTTATAACTGAATTGCTTGAATTGCAACACAACCAGGACCACCTTGTGTAATAAAAGATGGAGATAATGGATACATATGAATCGTCGCCCCAACAAATTCCTGTTCAATCTTACTCTTCATTTTATGTGCCAGCTCTTCATTTACTGCATGACTAATAAAAAATGTATATGATGCATCTACACCTTCACGTTTCATTTCTTCAACAATATCATGCCCTGCTTTACGAGCTGTTCTGCAAACAGAAAATTTATCTAGTCCTTTTCCACCTTCGCCTTTTTTCATGATTGCCATCAATTTCAGAAGACCGCCAAGTACACCTGCCATACCATTCAGTCTTCCGCCTCGTACTAAAAATTCAAAATCAATAGGAATCAAGAATGAAATTTCTTTTTGTTTCACTTTATCTAAATAGCTTATTATTTCT
>CALBJM010000256.1 GCA_937893225.1 uncultured Erysipelotrichaceae bacterium
CAATTTATCTTTGGCTATATCATCCTTTTCTTGTTCTTTTATATATTTTCGTACACTAAAGCGAAAAAAAAGAGATTCCAATCAGGAATCTCTAAAGTACTCTATTAGTCTCTATTATAATCATCATACACTCTAGAAACTGGTGTATGGTTTTCAATAGCGTCAATTGTATTTGCTAACATATCAGCTACGGAAAGAACTGTAATCTTGTTTGTCTTAGCAGCCTTTTCTGCAGATAGTGGAATTGTATCAGAGATAACTAGTTCTTTAATAACAGATTTTTCAATCTTATCAATTGCATCTCTGGAGAAGATACCATGTGTAATACCTACATATACTTCTTTAGCACCATGATCTTTCAAAATCTGACAACCTGCACAAAGTGTTCCAGCTGTATCACAAATATCATCTACAACGATACAAATCTTGCCTTTCACATCACCAATGACATTCTGCGCTTCAACCATATTTGGCTTTGGTCTTCTCTTATCAATGATAGCAATAGGTGCATCTAAGATATCTGCTAATCTTCTTGCACGAACTACTCCACCATGATCAGGTGATACTACACAAACTTCATCAGTTGGAAAACCCTTTTCAACGAAATAACGTCCAAGCATTGGTACTGCTGTTAAATCATCAATTGGAATATCAAAATATCCCTGAATTTGTGAAGCATGTAAATCAAAAGTAATAACACGATTTGCTCCTGCTACTGTTAATAAGTTAGCAACAAGCTTAGAAGTAATTGGCTGACGAGGAGCAGCCTTTCTGTCCTGACGAGCATATCCATAATAAGGCATGATGACATTGATTTCACCAGCAGAAGCTCTCTTACAAGCATCAATGCAAATCAACACTTCCATCAAATGTTCTGTAACAGGTGTGCAAGTAGACTGTACAATAAATACAGATCTTCCACGAATTGATTCCTGTGGCTCAACAAGAATTTCTCCATCTGCAAAGTGTTCAACCTTGATCTTTCCTAAAGGAAGATTCAATTTTTTACAAATCGATGCCGCTAAATCAGTGCTAGATGTTAAAGCAAAAACTACAGTTTCCTTAACCATTTTCCCTCTCTCCTGCAACATGCCTTATAGACATGTGTCTTTATTGCATGTCTAGTTTAATACGAATTGCAATTTTTTGAAACACTAACCGTAATTTTTCTTGCTTTTCTTCACAAAAAACATAAATTATTTAGGAGAAATATCTTAATAAAGATTTTGCAAATCGTAAACCATAAAGAATTGGTAATATCCGTAAAAGCACAGCAATAATCTCATTAGAAAACATAATTTGTGAATCATTCCAATCCATACGATACAATATCGCTACTACAAGCCATCCTACAAAGCAAAAACCGTTTAATACAACACTATGCAATCTATTTTTTTCATAAAGTCTCCAAAAAAGTTATACAAATCTTTCTTTAGTTTTGCGCTATAATATAACGCGTTTTATAAAGGGGATAACATGAAAACACTAACTAAAAAACAATGGTTGCCACTCATTGGCATGACACTAGCGGCATTTATATTCAACACTTCAGAATTTATGCCTATCGGCCTTCTTTCAAGTATTGCAAACACATTCTCTCTTACAGATGCACAAGCAGGCATCATGATTACTGCCTATTCTTGGGCCGTTATGATTTTATCTCTCCCGCTCATGATTGCTATATCAAAGTATTCCTTTAAACCTATTTTACTAGTTACACTTCTTGTATTTGCATGCGGTCAAATACTAAGTGGTATTGCACCTACTTTTTCCATTCTTATTATCGCACGATTGATCGTAGCAAGTGCACATGCCATATTTTGGTCAATTGCTTCTGTCATTGCGGTCAAATTAGTTGATCAAGAACACCGTGATTTTGCGATGAGCATGATTGTTACTGGAACAAGCGTTGCAATGATCTTTGGACTTCCATTAGGAAGAGTAGTGGGTTTATATGTAGGATGGAGGATGACTTTTATTCTCGTAGGGATTATTGCCATTCTATTATTTTTATTTCAATCCAACGTATTTCCAAAATTAGATAAGCCAGAGCCTTTCAAAGCTAATCAACTTCCACTATTACTAAAAAATAAATCTCTCGTAGCAATTTATATCATATCTTTCTTATTTGCTACAGGATACTATACAGCATATAGTTATATTGAACCATTTTTAACAGATATTGCACATTTATCAGCCTCTTGGATTACATTATCCTTGTCTTTATTTGGTGTAGCTGGAATAGTTGGCAGTATTCTATTTTCAAAATTTTACTCTAAGAATCGTATTAAGTTCATGCGCATAATGACTTGTAATATTGCAATTGTATTAGTGCTGTTAAAACCATGCGCATTTTCATTACTAACTGTATTATTAGTATGTGCTTTTTGGGGACTTACATCTACAGCATTCAATGTTGCTGCCCAATCTGAAATCATCTTACATGCATCAGATGAATCTAGTGCTGTTGCCATGTCCATTTTTTCAGGTATTTTTAATCTTGGTATAGGAATGGGATCATTTATTGGTGGTCAAGCAGTAAATAGCATTGGTTTAGCAAGTATAGGGTTTGTAGGTGCTGGAATTGGTATATTGGCTGGTTTGTATTGTATATATTCAATACATGCTTAAGACATCTTTGGATGTCTTTTTTATTTACTTTTTCGAATTTTTCCATATAATTAACTACGTTAATTATCAAGGTTAACTATATGGAGGCTTATGAATCAAAGAAAAGCAAAAGATGTCATAGACGCATTTGAAAAAGCTGAGAAACTAGCCCAAGGAAGACCGCCATTACCTAAAGGTTTGCTGCCTTCCTATCTAAAACTCATCGACTATACTTACCAGCTCTGTCAAAAGGGAAAAGTAAAAATTAGTGATCTAGCTGATGCTCTACATTTATCTAGACCTGGTATTACACGCTCTTTTAGTGCTTTAGAACAAATGCAACTCATCGAAAAGAAAACAAGTGATACAGATGGCAGAGTTATTTATGTCGCTTTAACACAAAAAGGTATTATGTATTACTTTCATTATGTTGATCGTTATTACAAACAATTGTCAAAAAGACTTACAAAATATGATGCATCTGATCTTAACACAATGATACATATGATCAATCTTATCAGTGATGATTTAACAATGCATCCAATTGAAATGGAGGACCTATATGAACAATAACAATGATTTTACAACTGGATCTATACTCAAGAAAATGTTGATTTTTATGATCCCAATACTTGGATCTCTTATTTTACAAGCTATGTATGGTGCCGTAGACCTCATGGTCGTTGGTAAATTCGGAACCACAAGTGGCTTATCTGGAATTTCCACAGGTTCTAATATTATGAATTTTGCTACATTTGTCGTTTCAGGACTTGCTATGGCTGTAACAATTCTCATATCTCGTTATATTGGGATGAACCGTCAGGACAAATTAGGTGGATTGATTGGTGCTACAATCACATTATTTGGTACTATCTCTATCATCTTAACTATTGTTTTAATTGCTTTTGCTAGACCTTTGGCTCAATTGATGCAAGCTCCTGCAGAAGCATTGAATTTAACAGTACAATATGTGCGTATTTGTGGAGCTGGGTTTGTACTTATCACCGCATATAATACTATTTCAGCAGTTTTTAGAGGACTCGGCGATTCAAAATCTCCATTATTATTCGTTTTTATTGCATGCATTGTGAATATCTTTGGAGATTTATTTCTTGTTGCAGGTTTACATATGAATGTAGCTGGTGCTGCTATCGCTACAGTAGCTGCACAAGGTGTGAGTGTTGTACTTTCTATTTTGATCATGAAGAAACAAACTCTTCCATTTCATTTAAAAAAGAAAGATATTCATTGGAATGAAGAAGTTAGTCAAATTATTAAAGTTGGTTCCCCTATTGCTTTACAAGAACTCTTAACACAAATGAGTTTCCTAGCACTTTGTGCATTTGTCAATGCCCTAGGTCTTGCTGCGTCTAGTGGATATGGTGTAGCAAGTAAAGTTCAGAGCTTTGTTATGTTGATTCCTGGTTCTTTAATGCAGTCTATGTCTTCCTTTGTTTCACAAAATGTAGGTGCCGGAAAAGAAAAGCGTGCCTTTAGAAGTATGTTAACAGGCATGGCAATTGGTGGTTCTATTGGCATATTTGTTTTCCTTGGTGTAATTTTCTATGGTGATAAACTTGCGATGTGCTTTACAAATGACAGTGCAGTTATTGCTAAAGCATTTGAATACTTGAAAGGATTTGCACCTGAAGCAATCGTAACTGCTATTTTGTTCTCCTTTATGGGATATTACAATGGACACTCTAGAACATTTTGGGTCATGGCTCAAGGTCTTGCACAAACCTTTATTGTTCGTTTACCTATAGCATATTTCATGAGTATTCAACCAAATGCATCACTCACATATATTGGATTAGCTGCACCATGTGCAACAATATTTGGTATTCTTTTGAATATTGGTTATTTCTTTTTCTATCGAAAGCAATTACCTATAACAGAAGAATAAGTACAAAAAATCTCCATCATTGTTGGTGGAGATTTTTGTTTTTTCATTCTTATTTTACTGTAACACTTGTAATGTGTGGATTTACACCATTATACCAATACAAGAAACCTTCACAATCAATCGTGTCACCAATTTTAAGGTTTTCAACAGCTTTATAAACATCTGAATCTTTTCCGCAAAGATAAGACTCTACTGTAAATGTATAAGTCTTTCCATCAAGATCCACATTAAAGTATAAGTCATCACCTTCTGTACCAGAACCATCATAGTTATAAAGATAAGCAGCATCATTTCCATCTGCATCTTTACTAGCAGATACTGTCATACCATTAACAGAGAACTTTTCATTTTGATGCTTGATCAATTCATTTTCGTCACTAAAGATTTTAGTTAAATCCACTGGCTCAGCTACGTAGTTACCTTCTTCGATTTCAAAAGTAGCATCTGTAATTTCTACTTCACCACTCCATTCGCTCTTATATCCTGTAACTTTGATTTTTGTACCTTCTGTTAATTTATCATAATCTTCTTCACTCATCTCAACATCATACAAAAAATAAGCACCTTCTTGGTCTTGTGTATAGACTGTTGCTTTGCCAACTCCGTTGTCTTCCCACCAGCCTTGTTTAGCTTGTACATATGTTTCAATCGTTACTTCAGAATCTGTTCCAGCATCAACATATTCAGCATATGTCATGACACCTTCGCTTTTTGTTCCATCTTCGGCTACAATGCTAGTTCCTTCTTCACTTGTTGCAGATTTTTTACTAGAAGTAGTTGCAGAACTACAACCAGCCAAAGACGCAACAACGGCAGCAGATAAAACTGTAGATAAAATCTTGTTCATTTCTCTTTCCTCTTTTCCTATTTATTATATCTTGCATTTTCTATATTTTCGCAAGAGTATAACCACAATAATACCAATCCAAGCTAGAACCAAAGAAGCAAGTAATAGCTTTGCTTCCATTGGAAATGGTGAATTGATAGAAGTAGTACCTTTTATTGAATCCAATCTATAGAGCGACTTTACATTTTCAAATTCATTTTCAATAAATGTATCATCTACTTTTTTATGTCTACGAATTCCTTTTGCAACATCTTCTATCATTTGTCCTGCTGCATCTCTGAGTGATGTAGATCCATTAAACACAGGTGTTGTAAAAGTATTCTCAACATTATTCAATAATAACTTGGTTGCTTCTATCTTTACAGAATAATGCGAATCATTGTCTTCTCCCTCTTCAGCTAAATAAGATTGATAACTTTCTGTATTTCTAGCCTTGCTTGTTACAGGTACATAACCTTCTGTTTCGCTATAGCCAACTTGTACTTTATCACTTAATAGATACTGTGCAAATAGCCATGACGCCACGACCTGATTTGGATCTTCTTTATTAAATACGCAGATCGAAGGCCCCTGTGAAATCATCTGTGGATGATTCACATCATATTGCGGAACAATACGCACTTCTGTATCAAAATTCACCTTATTTTCTTCGGCAATATCTGATAAAGGCGCATTCGTTCCCATCCATGTTGACCCAGCAGTGGAATCTATAGCAAATACACATTGTCCAGCATTCAAAAAATTTGCTGGATAAGATGAAATCTTAAATGTTGAAAAAGCACCTGATTCTACATGTTGTGCGATTTCGCCAAGTATTTCCTTTGTATCGTCATTAAATATTTTTATAGTTCCATTTTCATCTGAATACCCAGCACCTTTTTGCTTCAACATTTGAATCATCATGTTATCCGTACTTTTATAGATAAAAGGAATCATGATTTTTTGCCCATTTAATGCATATGTACCATCTGCATTCTTTTTTGTTGCTGCCTCAGCAACTTCAAATATATAATCCCAAGTCAATACATCTGGTATCTCATATCCCAAAGCATGTACATAATCCGCATTCATATACACAACTTCACTAGAACGCATGAATGGCAATGCATAATACTGCCCATTCAATTCACATTCTTGTAAATACTCTGGAATGATTTCATCTTTCTTTACAGAATCAAATTTTACTTTACTTCCTCCAAGACCATATTTTTCATTATCCATCAATGTATTTAATGGAACAACTGTGTTATTTCCAGAAATATATGTTGCGATATGGTCAGGATAGGTAATGCAAACATCTGGTGTGGTATTTGTTGATATATTTGTGATGACATCATTATAGATTTTTCCATAGTCTGTATATAAGCGCATGTTGATTTTTATATTTGGATATAATTTTTCAAAATCATCAATTGCTTGTTGATACACTGCTGTTTGATTCTTGTTTGTATCATTTTTTGCCCAAAAGGTCACTTCATATTGTTTACTTGTATCAAAAGAATCAGGCATTGTGAATGCACCTGTTGATTGTTTTCCATGACAACCGCTACACAAAAGAAGAACTGCAACAAGAAGAGATTTCACATAGTTTTTCATCCTTTTGTACCTCCTCTTTTAACACCTTCCATAATTTTTTTATGAAATATTAAAAATAACACAATCAATGGAATAGAAATCACAACGACTGCAGCCATCATCGCTGGAATATTTTCTCTACCAAACCCATTTTCACGAATTTCTTGAATCCCATTGGAAACAAGATAATATTTCTCGTTATCTGTAATCAAACGAGGCCATACATAACTATTCCAACACTCTATGATTTTTAGAATAGTAATCGTAACAACAGTAGGAGAACATACTGGCAATAAAACTTTCCATAAATATGCCCAATCACTCAATCCATCTACTTTTGCAGCTTTATACAATTCTTCTGGTACTTGTTCAAAATTTTCTTTCAAAAGATATATATAAAATACAGAAGTAATGGAAGGTAAGATCAAGCCTAAAAATGTATTTCGTAAATTCCAATTGGTAATGGTTACAAAATTTGTTATCACTACAAGTTCATTAGGAATCATCATTAACGAAAGAAATAAAGTAAATACAATATTTTTCCCCTTAAATTTTAATCTTGCAAAAGCATATGCTGCTAAAATCGTTACAAATAACATCAATGCAGTTGTAATGATTGTAAATAGCAGTGTATTTCCAAAATATCCTGCTAAATTCACCTCTGAAAATGCAGCTTTGTAGTTTTCTAATGTTGGGGAAGCAACGAATAGCTTTGGTATATATTCGCTATTATAACTTCCATAACTCTTCAAAGATGTTAATACCATCCAATAAAATGGAAATAGAACAATGATTGCCCACATCATCAAAAAGATATGAATACACACTTTTTTAAATATATGTTTATTTTTCACTTTGCTTCATCTCCTTTTGTTGACAAAAGCAAATTGATGACTGTAATTGTCAAAACTATCGCAAATAAAATCAATGCTGCTGCAGAAGCATATGACGGATATCCTCCTGAATTTCCATACAACATATCTATCACATACCCAACAATCGTATTCATTCCCGCAGCATTTAAATTTGTTCCAAATATTGCCACTTCATCGCTATACGCCTTAAAAGCACCAATAAAACCCGTAATCACCAAATATGAAACCATTGGCATGATCATCGGTAATGTGATTTTAGTAAATGTTCTCAGCGAACTAGTTCCATCTACTTTCGCTGCTTTGTATAAATTTTGATCTACAGACGCAAGTGCACTTGTTAAGATCAACACTTTAAATGGCAAAACGATCCAAATAGTATAAATACACATCACCAACATTTTTGCCCAATATGGTCCTTCTATAAAATCAACACTATTTCCGCCAAAGAATTGTAAGATCATATTAATAAAGCCATCTGAATATGGTGTTTTCTTAAATAAGATCATAAACACTAATCCAACAGCCAATGTATTTGTCACGTAAGGCAAGAAATAGATTGTTTGATACAATTCTTTCACTTTTTTTACTGAAGACAATGCCAAGGCTAATAATAATGCTAAACCTGTAGAAAGCGGAACTGTAATGATGACGAGCAAGAATGTATTTTTGATAGCTTGCAAAAAATATGAATCATGCAAAACATAAGCAAAATTATACATTCCAATACCAAAGTATGTCTGTGAAGCAGAATTGTACCCTTCTTGTAAAGAATATACAAGTACATCAAATAATGGATATATCATGAAGATTCCTAACAAGATCAAAGAAGGTAATAAATATAACCAAGGATGCGATTTTTTCATATCCTTTCCTCAAAAGATATTCTTTTTTCACTTTCGTCAAATAAATACAACTTATGTGGCTTAATAGCAAAGCGAATTGTATCTTTTTGTGGAATCTTTGTTTCACTTGGCACAACTACACGCAAATGCTCTCCTTGCATACCATCATGCATACAAATCACACTTGTATCTCTCCCAAGTTTTTCAATATTTCGTAACGTACAAACAAATGGACCATTTTCATCGACAACTAATCCTTCTGGTCGAATACCAATATACACTTTTTGATCTGGTAATTGCACATCAAATACAATATCGTCACCAATTATCAGTTGATGATTTTTTATATTTCCAGACAATACATTTATAGCTGGTGTGCCTAGAAACTTAGCCACAAATAAATTTTGTGGATCATCATAGATTTCTTGTGGCTTAGCTATTTGCTGCAGAACACCATCTTTCATAACAACCATCAAATCTGATATAGACATTGCTTCTTCTTGATCATGCGTTACAAAAACTGTCGTTATACCTGTCTCTTGTTGAATTCTACGAATTTCTTCACGCGTAGTAAGCCGAAGTCTTGCATCCAAATTACTCAATGGTTCATCCAATAATAATACTTTAGGCTGTTTAACCAATGCACGTGCAATAGCTACCCGTTGTTGTTGACCACCAGATAGTGCAGATGGCTTACGGTCCAAAAGCGAATCAATTTGCACAAGCTTGGCTGCTTCTATAGCTTTTTGCTCTATCACTTGTCTACTTAACTTGTCTTTTCCCTTCTTATTTTCCAATGGAAACATAATATTTTGTTTTACTGTTAAATGTGGATATAAGGCGTAGCTTTGAAACACCATTCCAACATCTCTATTTTCTACTGGAATATTTGTAATATCTTCATCTCCAAAATAGATTTTTCCCTCTGTAGGTGTTTCTAAGCCACAAATCATATTCAATGTCGTACTTTTCCCACAACCAGATGGACCTAATAAAGCTACCAATTTACCATCAGGTATTTCAAAATTAAAATGATCTACTGCCTTTACACTAGGTGTATGTTTCCCTTGTGGATATATTTTCGTTAAGTTTTCTAAAACGATTTTCATGTGTCCTCTTATAGTCAATTTGACTCTATCTTTTACACAATTATTATACAAAAGAATGCGTCACTAAAAAAGCAGACTCTTATCGAATCTGCAATAGATTTAAAAATTTGCTTTCTGAAGATTATCGATATCTTCTTTTGTGATACACGATGCAGCATCTTTAT
>CALBJM010000257.1 GCA_937893225.1 uncultured Erysipelotrichaceae bacterium
AATCATCAAATTCATCTTGTAAGAGTTCTTTCATCTCATTCAAATATTTTTCAGGAAGTGTAATCATATAACTCTAATTCTATCACAGTGCTAGAAAGATATAGTGCTATAATTTTCTCATATCGAAAATAGGAGCAACAAATTATGACATTTGTGAAAAAAAGCGGTGATCTTACACCAATCGTAGACAATGTATTCTCTATTGTTACAAAAGCAAAACAAGACAAAGCAAAAAATGGTGTAGAAAATGTTATCGATGCAACGATAGGTTCATTATATGGCGAAGACGAACAACTCGTAGCACTCGATGAAGTATTTACGCACTATGATGCAATTGACCACAAGACAAAAGCAGCCTATGCCTCCTCTTTTTCTGGTAATCCAGATTATAGAGAAGCAGTTTGGAATTGGGTCAAACAAGATGCAACTATTCAATTAACACACAGTGTAATCGCTACGCCTGGTGGAAGTGGTGCAGTGAGCATGTCTATAGAAACATTCCTAGATGCTGGTGAAACACTCATTCTCCCAGATGTTGCGTGGGGAAATTATGCACTTATGGCATCCGTCAATAATATTCACGTAGCTAAATATTCCATGTTTGACGGAAACCACTTCAACCTTGCATCTGTCAAAGAAACAGTCAAAGAAGTCATGAAAAAGCAGGATCATATTTGCATGGTCATCAATGATCCATGTCACAATCCTACAGGATATTCTTTGACGCAAGAAGAATGGAAAGAACTCATTGCATTTATAAATGATGTTAGCAAAACACATTCTTTCGTATTACTAGATGATATTGCTTACATTGATTATTCATATCATCTTTCACAAAGCAGAAAATACATGGAAGAATTTAATGCAATTTCTGACAATGCTATGATCGTTGTAGAATTTTCATGTTCTAAAGCTCTCACTTCATATGGATTGCGTTGTGGGGCTGCCGTTATCTTAGCGAAAGATGCGAAAAAAGTGCGTGAAGTTGAAATATTCATGGAAAAAAAGGCACGTGCAACTTGGTCCAATATTCCAAATGCTGCAATGCATAATTTTGTTTGGATTGTGAATGAAGGTAGAGAAGAATACTTAAAAGAAAAACAGAAATATATTGACTTGATGCAAAAAAGAAGTGACATTTTCTTAAAAGAAGCAGATGAAGTAGGACTAGTACACTATCCATATAAAGAAGGATTCTTTATTACACTAAAGATGGATAATAATGCTCATAGAGATGCATTCCATGAAGCTATGATGAAAGAACATATCTATACAGTTGCGGTAAATCACGGAATTCGTGTTGCAGTTTGTTCTTTACCAGTAAAAAAAGTATATGGTTTAGCTAAAAAAATGAAAGAAATCGAGGAAACATTATAATGCCAGCTGCTACCACACACGTAGAAATGGCGA
>CALBJM010000258.1 GCA_937893225.1 uncultured Erysipelotrichaceae bacterium
CTCATATTGTTTAACGATTATCAAAAAATACTATTCTGTGATTGGTATTGATCCTGCAACGACAACAAATATTCTCTCTGAAGGAAATGTCAATTTGCTCAAAACTGCAGCCTATGAAACAGCACTTTCTAAAATGATGGAAGAAGACTCAAAAGCTACACAAGATCTCTTAGAATACTTTTCTCCACGTAGTGAAGACTATGCTTCTTTGTTCATGATCATTAATAAAATCAATACCCATGCACAAAGTGTCATTGCACCAGAACAATGGTATACAGAAGCAAAAGAAAGCTATGCACATATTACACATATCAAAGATTTAAATCCTAACGTTTTACAAGCCTTCTTTGAAAGACTCACATTAAAAGTTTCTACTTTGCAAACATATTGTGCACAAATGCGTCAATTCGCTGAAGGAGATGCGAAAGTTGACCTTGATATGCTCACTGTCAAGGAAAACAAAATTATCAATTGTCTCAATGCTCTCAAAGAACAAAATTATTCATCCTATTCTATGTTCTTAGAATCTTTAGCACTTGCTAAAACAAAACCTGGTAGTAAAGAAAACCAACTGTATAAAGATGCACGTAAAAAACTCAATGATTCTATTAAAAAGTTATTAGAAGAAAACTATGATGCAAAAATGCTCATACAAGATCATAATGACCTAACCAATATCACAAATAGCCTTGTTGACCTAGCACAAAATACGTGGAACATCTTTATACAATACAAGCAACAAAAAGCTGCCATGGATTTTACAGACATGGAGAGATATGCCTATAACATTTTATGTGCTAATCAACATACCGTAGCAAATATTCTCAAAGATGCTTTTGATGAAATTATGGTAGATGAATTTCAAGATACATCTGATTTACAAAATGCAATCATTGATATGATTTCTAATGGACACAATGTATTCCGTGTAGGAGATGTAAAGCAATCCATCTATCGCTTTCGTCAAGCAAAACCATCTTTGATGCGCAATCTTATGCAAGATGAAAATACGATTCAAATTACACTGCGTCATAATTTTCGTTCTATGAATTCTATTGTAGAATTTTCCAATCACCTATTTTCTAAAATTATGAATGTAGATGGTTGTCAAGACACCTACACCGAAAAAGACTGTGTTTCAATTGGTTCACAAAGACAAGAAGAAAATATTGTGCCAATTGAATTTGCTTTGATTCAAGTAGAACAAAATGAAGAAACAGATGAGGAAGATGACCTTAGTGCTAAAGAACAAAAAGCACATTGGATAACAAAAAAAATTCTACAAATGAAAAAAGAAGATACTTCTTTAACATGGAAGAATTTTTGTATTTTAGTGCGTTCTCATAATGATAAAGCAGTCATTCGTTCTGCTTTTGATAAGTACAATATACCGTATTTAATTGATGCACGAGAAGGATTTTATCAATCAGAACTGTGTCAAACAATTCTCAGTATGGTTCATGCTATCATTGATCCAAAAGATGAAGTATCCTTATTATCTGTTCTCGTTTCTTCTTTCTATCAATTTTCTGATGAACAGTTAGCACAACTCTATCTGCAGCATCATTCTATCTATACAGGTATTCAAAATGAATTCCCTGAAATACTCGAAGAATTGGATGAACTACAAACAATAGCAGATGAAGAAGGCGTTCTTGCACTACTCACGCAAATCAGTATTCGGCATAACTTTTACAATCAACTCAACGCTTCTCAAAAAGCAAACTTTGACTACTTATTTGAAACAACCTGTAATGCAAAATATGCCTCTCTTGCTGACTTTTTAGAAACAATGGAAGCCAGTGAAGATGAAAAATCATCAGAAGCAGTTTCTAAAGGAAAAGACGATGATGTTGTTACTGTCACTACGATTCATCAATCTAAAGGATTACAGTATAGTATCGTATTCTTATGGAGTTCTTCTAGAAATTTATTCCGCGATACTGCAGAACCTGTCATGATAGATGATGTGCTAAAACTTGGCATCAACCATATCAATGAAAACTATAGAGTTAGACGTCCAACGATACAACGCATGGCCGTAGAATACCGCTCTAACTTAGAAGATATCGAAGAATTTATACGTCTTTTGTATGTTGCAATAACAAGAGCTGAAAAAAGAATGTTTATTGTAGATGCGGTAAAAAAAGAAATTCCGAAGCAAGAAATCGACTTAACGCTTCTCAATGAAAGACCAGGTATGACAGGTCTCATCATTAACGCTATGAAAGATGACCCATACTTTCGTATTAATTCTTTTATAGCAGAAGAAGTAGAAAAAGAAAAACCGATTTCTAAAAACTATGTATCACAACTCCCATCTCTATCCATTGCACCAGAACACTTGTTGCAATTACACACACCATCTTCTACAGAATTTTCGCAACTCCCTGAATTAGATGAAACAAGCCAAATTTCTGGAACAAATTATGGAACAAAGATACATGCAATTTTTGAAGAACTACCATATACACAATGGACAGAAGAAGATTTTTCCATATATTCTATAAACAAAACTCTACAAAGCAAATTCCTTGCTTTCTCAAATTCTGAAATCTATAAAGAAGCACTAAATATGGAAATCCACAAAGAATTTCCATTCTACATTTCTACAAAAGATGAAAGAATTACTGGTGTTATGGACTTTGTAGCAATAGGAACAAATAAAATCATTCTTGTTGACTACAAAACTGATAACACCACACTAGAAGAAATCAAGAAAAGATACACTGCTCAAATCAACACATACAAAAAAGCACTTCTATACATGTACCCATCAAAAAATATATCTGCATATGCGTACTCTATCCACAATGCAGAATTCATTGAAATATAAACAAACTCTTGAGGTAGCAAATATAATTGGCTACCTTTTTCTATAAAATAATGACGATTAGAACGGAAAACAAAAATATTATTTTTTACTCATGTCATCTTATTCCGTCTATAATAAATAAGAGTAATTATAGAGGTGACTATAAAATGCCGATTGTGTCAATAATTTTGTGTAAACAATTGTAACTTTGTAAGTGTTAAATCGT
>CALBJM010000259.1 GCA_937893225.1 uncultured Erysipelotrichaceae bacterium
CACAAGAGATGAAGCAAGGTGAAAATGTAGCAAATGTTATTTCAGCTACATTTTCACATCGGTTAAATACAATTGAAAAAACAAAAGATTTATTAGACGAGGAAATCGTGCGTGAAGTCGTAGAACATATTATACAAGCTGATACGGTATATTTGTGTGGTATTGGCGGCAGTGGTATCGTGTGCCAAGATTTGTATCAAAAACTTACGCGAATTGGAATACGAACTGTATATAATGCAGATGCACATGTCAATATTGCCGCAATGAGTGGAATACGTAAAAATGATGTGTTGCTTGCGGTGAGTTATTCTGGACAAACGAGTGTTGTGTGTCATGCATGTGATATAGCAAAAGAAAAAGGTGCATTTGTTGCAGGAATATCACAATTAGGAAAAACAGAATTGTCTAAAAAAGTAGATACAATGTTTTATATACCTGTTCATGAAAATACAGTGCGTGCTGGTGCGATAGCGAGTCGTGATAGTTCATTATTTGTAAGTGACGTTATTTATCTTTCTGTATTCTCTAGTCAATTGGATAAGCATAAAAAACTTTTAAGTGAGACAAAAAAATGGACAGGAAAGTTATAGGTGAGAATCGTGAATTTAGAAAATATTGAAACAGAAAAAAGAAATCAAAATACATTGCATATTGATCGTAGTTCTTCTTTGCAAATCGTAGAGATGATCAATCATGAAGATGCTAAAGTAGCACAAGTTGTAGAATCACAAAAAGAGAAAATTGCTGAAATCATTGATCGTGTTTCAGAAAAAATGCAGCATGGTGGCAGAATCATTTATATGGGTGCTGGAACGAGTGGTAGAATCGGCGTATTAGATGCTTCGGAATGTCCACCTACGTATGGTGTTTCACCAGATTTGGTCGTTGGTTTGATTGCTGGAGGAAAAGATGCTGTTTTTAAGGCAAAAGAAGGTGCTGAAGATGATCCAAATCTAGGCGTAGAAGATTTGAAGCAAATCCATTTAAATGAAACGGATTCTGTGATTGGTCTAGCCGCAAGTGGAAGAACGCCATATGTCATTGGTGGATTGGATTATGCTTCTTCTATTGGTGCCTATACTGCGGCTATTTCTTGCGTGCGACAAGCAGAAATGTCAAAGCATTGTCAAACAGCAGTGGAAGCTATAACAGGGGCTGAAGCGATTACTGGTTCAACACGTATGAAAGCAGGTACTGCAGAGAAAATGATTTGCAACATGATATCGACTGGCTGCATGATTCGTTTTGGTAAAGTGTATGAGAATTTAATGGTGGATGTTCAACCTACAAATGAAAAGTTAGTTATTCGTGCAAAGAGAATCATTGCAGAAGCAGTGCATTGTAGTTTAGATGAAGCTGATGTGTTGTTTGAAAAGAGTCGACATGAAGTGAAAATTGCAATATTGATGGGATGTAGAAATTGCAGTTATGAAGAGGCTGTGGAATATCTTCACCAAACTAATGGCAATGTACAAGAAGCGATTTTTAGAAGTGTAAAAAAATGAAATACATAGGATTGATGTCTGGTACTAGTTTGGATGGTCTGGATATAGCATATTGTGATATTCAGGGATTTTATACAGATACCGAAGTGAAGTTATTACGTTATAAAGAAGTGAAGATGCCACAAGCGTTAAAGGAAAAAATTCAATATGCTTGTGATATACATGGTGCACATACGGATGTAATTTGCTCTTTGAATTTTGAACTTGGTACTTGGTTTGGAAAATGTACAAAGCAATTCATGGATGAAAATGGAATATCTAGTGAAAATGTGGATGCTATTTGTTCTCATGGACAAACAATATATCATATTCCACAAAACACAAATACGCTTGTGCGCAGTACATTGCAAATTGGAGAACCAGCAGAGATTGCTTACTTGACGGGATGTCGTGTGATATCGAATTTTCGCACAATGGATATGGCGGCAGGTGGAGAAGGAGCACCACTTGTTCCATATGCGGATTTCTTATTGTATAGAAGTTGTGAAAAAAATCGTGTTTTGTTAAATGTTGGCGGT
>CALBJM010000260.1 GCA_937893225.1 uncultured Erysipelotrichaceae bacterium
TCGACTTATTTACCTTAAGGTAGTCGAATTCAGCTATTTTTAATAATCCAGGAATCTTACCTTCCATTGTTTCTACAGATTTTTGTAAAAACACTAACATTTCTTTTTCTTTATGTGCCTGCTTTACTTCAGCAGTATACTTCCAAAATAATATATGTCGAATCATTTGGCACCTCCATACACATTATAAACGAAAAAAGAGAACAAACTGTCCTCTTCATAAATGTAAAACCATTGTTGCGATAGAAAAATAGATCAACAAACTCAACGCATCAATAATAGTTGTTAAAACTGGAGAAGCAACAACTGCAGGATCCAAGCCCATCTTTGATACAAGTAAAACAAGATTACTCGCGATAAACTTAGAAAAGAAAACTGTACAAATAATTGTCAAAGAAACTACAAACGCAACCTGCATGCCAATTTGATCAAAAAACAAGCACTTCAAAAACACCGCAAAAGCAAGCGTAAGCCCACACACAACACCAACACGCAACTCTTTCCAAACGATCTTCCAATAGTCACGAAATGTAATTTCTTCCAACGACAATCCACGAACAACTTCTACAGAAGCCTGACTCCCTGCATTACCACCAGTATCCATCAACATAGGAATATACGCTGTCAAGACAACCACTTTGCTCAATGCATTTTCAAAAGATGTGATAATACCACCTGTAAATGTTGCTGAAATCATCAACAACAATAACCATGGTACTCTCTTTTTCCAAGTTTCAAAAACAGATGTTTTTAAATATGGTTTATCATTTGGAATAATAGCATTCATCTTATCGATATCTTCTGTAGCTTCTTGTTCCATGATATCCATAATATCATCGACTGTAATGATTCCCACCATACGATTCTCTTTATCCACAACAGGCAAAGCAGTAAAATCGTATTTTTTAAAGATCTGTGCAACATGTTCTTGATCATCCGATGTCATACAAGAAACCACATCTTCGTGCATGATATCTTCGATCTTTTCATCTTTTTTACGAATAATTAAATAGCGCAAAGCTACAGTACCTATCAATTTTCTCTTTTGATCTAAAACGTAACAAACATTGACAGTTTCAGAATCTGTACCCAATTGTCTAACACGATTGATAGCATCTTGTACTGTCATCGTTGCCTTCAAGTCTACAAACTCCACTGTCATGATAGAACCTGCAGAGTCTTCTGGATATTGTAAAAGATGATTCACATCTTTTCTTGTTTCTACAGATGCATATGCCAAAATACGTTTCACAACATTTGCTGGCATTTCTTCTAGAAGATCCGTTGCATCATCCGCATACATATTATCAATGATGACACCTGCTTCATGATCACTTAATTGTTGAATGATATATTGCTGAGAATCATCTTCAAGCTGCGAAAACACATCTGCGGCCAATTCTTTTGGAAACAAGCGAAAAATTTTCAACATATCCTCATCTTCCATTTGTTCCAAGATACCCGCAAGATCACTTTCATTCATGTCCTGGGCCATAGCACGCAAAGCAACGAATTTTTTCTCTCTTAAAAACCCTCGAAAAACAACGAGGTCTTTTTCATAATTTTTTTCCATTGTTTGTTCCTCCAAAGATGGTTTCTTTTATGATTGCATCGCAAAGGCACATCATCATTTGATAGTGCGAATATCGGACTACATGGATTCATAAAACCACCTCCTTCAGAACTGCCATAAAAATAATACCTGTATCTATTTTAATGTCAATAACAACAAATACTAATTTCTAGCTAATTCGTGTATCATTTTTCAACATCTCTTCTAAGAGCTGCAACACTTCTTCTTCGCTACAATCACATGCAGAAGAAATCTGTTTCACTATACCTAATACAGCGCCAAGCAATTGCGGTATATTATCTCCACCAAAGAACAATTTTGTATCTCTTTCTTCACACACAGCGCACAAAAAGCCACGCCCTTCAGGATCCTCATCTAAATATATAGGAACTGCATGCATTAACATTTCAATCAATTCTGTTTTTGTCATAGTTTACCAATCACATTCTTTTTATGTGTTTTTATATTTTCAACAAGCAATTTATGTATCACAAAATATAAAAAAAACCGAAGGCTGATATGTTCCCTCTTCTGTAGAGGTGGGTGTCCTTGGTCATTCGTAAGGATTCTTACCCGCAGCAAGCATTCACACAGAAATCTCCAGTCAGAACTCCCTTATATCAAAGTGTAGGAAAAATATGTGTACCTTCGGTATACAAAGTATATCAAATACAAATATGCAATATAAAGACTTGACTATATTTTTTTACTTGTTCAAAAAAAGTCGGCGAACCGACTTTTACATTATTTCACTTCAGCAGCACCCAATTCCAAACCTTCGTTAAAATTACGCGCATTTTCCATTGTAACAGCCGCAATAGCTTGCAATGCTTCACGTGTAAAGAAAGCTTGATGACTTGTTAAAATCAAGTTAGGGAAAGTTGTCAAGCGAGCAACAATACTATTCTGCATCATGTCATCTGAATGGTCTGTATATACGTTAGAATCTTCTCCTTCATATACATCCAAACCAACCGCATGGAATTTATTTGCACGAAGGCCTCTAATCAATGCATCTGTATCAATCAATGGTCCACGAGAAGTATTCACTAACATCACACCATCTTTCATCATATTGATAGCTGTATCATCAATCAAATGGTATGTTCCACCTTCGCCCATAATCAATGGTGCATGAAGAGAAATCAAATCAGATTTCTTCAATAACTCTTCTTTAGAAACATATGTCAATAAACCTTCTTCTTCCAATTTCTTGTTTGGATATGCATCCCAACCAAGAACTGTCATTCCATAACCCTTGCAAATCTTAGCCATGATTTGTCCAATTCTGCCAGTACCCATGATACCAGCAACCTTATTATGTAAATCTAAGCCAAGCAAACCATTCAATGAAAAGTTATTATCTCTTACCTTATTCACTGCTTTATTAATTCTTCTATTTGCAGACTGGATCAATGTCATCGCATGCTCTGCTACCGCATAAGGAGAATATGCTGGAACTCTCAATACTGTAATACCAAATTCTTTGCAAGCATCTAGATCAACATTATTAAATCCTGCACATCTCAACAAAATCAAACGTACGCCATTCTTGTGCAATTCTTCAACAACAGGACGAGGTGCTTCATCGTTTACGAATATACAAACTGCATCAAATCCTTCAGAAAGATGGGCAGTTTCAATCGTCAAACGAGAATTGAAATACTTGATATCTACATTATATGTTCCTTCACCCTTATCTTTAGCAAGCTCTGAAAAGAACAAACGATCATAGTCTTTTGTGCCATAGAAAGCAACTTTCAATACTTCTACTGGCTTATTTTTAGGTTCTACTTCTTTTAATACTTCCTGAATCTTTGCAATACAAGCATCTTCATCAGTACCATCTACAATAAACTTCAAAGTAGTACCCTTAGCAGCATGTAAGGCAAGAATAGAAAGAACATCGTTACCACTAGCTTCTTCTCCATTTCCTTCAATGATGACAGATGCCTTAAAATTTGTACAAGCCTGTGCAATCATAGCTGCAGGGCGCGCATGAATACCAAGGCTGTTAGAAACAAGATAATCAAATGTTTTCATGATAGTTATTACTCCTTTTTCTACCAATTATTTTACATTAACTCCATACTACTTTCTATATTGATTTGTCTAAATTCAATTATATTTCACAACTTGTTTAACAATGTTACAAAAATAAGGCTCGAATTATTTCAAGCCTTATAACCTACTTAACTGTTCTTTGATTTCTTGTACTCTACGAATCGCTATACGAACACTTTTTTGAGCATTACTAATTTGACTCTGCACCATCCAATCCACGAAGAAATTGTCCATAAACACATCTGCAAAATCTAAGAATCCAGCAGTATCCAATCCTAAATTTAATCCACGATCAACATCTGCCAATTCTTTAGAAAACTTCTCTAGTGCCCACCTTGCTTCATCCATATGCTTTTGTGCATCACTCATTCGACTATGCTTGATCATTGAAATAAAAAAGCCACCACCAAGCAAATCTGCTATGCCCCAATTACCGGCACTTTGTAAATCAGAATCTGCTTGTTTTAATGCTTTCAAAGCAACATTTGCTGCCTCTATAGCTTCTAAAACTTCTCTTTGATATTCTTCATTTGTCATACTAATACACACGGTTTCTCAAGCAAACAAATACAATACAAGCAGGAACCAAAACAAAAATTGCCAATACACCAACAACACTAAACAACAATACTGCAGAAACGATTGCACATACAATTCCAAATGCTAACTTAAAGAAAAAACCAGTCACTGTGAACGCTGCAGAAAATAATAAAGCAAATATTTTAAAGCAAATCCCTAATAAAGAAAAAGCTATCAATAAACTCAATGCACTCAACATACGCACCACTCCTTATCTCTTATATATAAATATTATAATCACCCTACACAAATAAAGATTTGTATTTTCTGCGGAAAACCATAAAACTTTCCGCAATCATTGCGGAATACCGTATAATACATCTATGGAAAAAGAAATCAATTACTACACAAAAATTAGAAAAGAAGCAAACCTAACCCAACAACAAGCCTCTGATAAAATGCAAACGATATCAGAAGACAGACTTGCTCGCATAGAAACAGAAAAAATCCATATTACCCCAGATGACATACTAGAAATGGCACAAGCCTACCACAAACCAGATCTATGTAATTATTACTGTACGCATGAATGCCCAATTGGCAAAAAAACAATGCAATCAATTCATGCACAAGAACTTTCTTCTATTATTCTCCAAATGTTAGCTTCTCTCAATACTATTGAAAAAGAAAAAAATGAACTCATTGAAATTACTGCAGACGGCAAGATTTCAAACAATGAGCTTCCATCATTTGCTAGGATTCAAAAAGAATTAGATGAAATTTCCAATACCGTTGAAACCCTAAAGCTTTGGGTAGAACAAACGATTGCTAATGGTGATATCGACGAAGAAGCATACAAAACACTAAAACAAAAATTGTACAAAAAGTAAAAAAACATATTGCAATTGCTTTGAATTTTGGTATACTAATTGAGCACAAGCTAATTGGTTCCTTAGCTCAGTTGGTAGAGCAACTGACTCTTAATCAGTGGGTCGACGGTTCGAGCCCGTCAGGAACCACCATTATTAACACATCTTCGGATGTGTTTTTTATTTCAATACCAAAATTCTTTTTAGACAAAAAAGAATTTAACAATTGAATTATCTCCTGAGACATTATCATTTGTGGTTCATAGTATTATAAAAAAGTCCTGAATTGCAAGTAGAAACTGGAATCAAGAGAAATTAGTTCTTGTAGAAAATT
>CALBJM010000261.1 GCA_937893225.1 uncultured Erysipelotrichaceae bacterium
AAACATTGGGATACCACAAAGCATCTACAATATACAGGTGTCGATAATACGCTTATTTTAAAGAATATTCGCTATGCAATAGAAAGTGGAAAAACCGTTCTACCACGCACTCCTATAATCCCAAACTTTAATAGTTCTTTACAAGACGCTGAAGCTTTTGCAAAAATTTTAAAACAATGCGGTGCTAATCGTATACAATTATTACCATTCCACCAATTTGGAGAAAATAAATATACACTTTTGCAAGAAGACTATTTCTACAAAGATGTTCCCGCATTACACAAAGAAGAACTTGAAGACTATAAAAATATATTGATTGAAAATGGCATAGATGCTTTTTTCTAGGAGAAAACAATGAAAGCAAATAGAGCAGCGACAATTATTACATTATTGACAAAAAACAAAAAAATGGATGTCGTACAATTAGCAAAAGAATGCAATGTATCACAGGTCACGATGCGCAAAGATTTGGATACATTAGAAACCAAAGGCTTAGTAAAACGCATACACGGATATGCACAAATCAGCAGCACAGATGATATTAATGGCAGACTTGCCTATCACTATGAAGAAAAACTATGCATTGCACAAAAGGCAACGCAGTTGATCAACAACGGTGATACAATTATGATTGAAAGTGGTAGTTGTTGTGCATTGTTAGCATACAAGCTAGCAGAAAGTAAAAAGAATATCACCATCATTACAAATAGTGCTTTTATCGCAAATTATATCCGTGCGTCGGAAGTAAAAATCATTTTACTTGGCGGAATCTATCAAAAAGACTCACAATGTTTAGTTGGACCAACACTTTCTCAACAAGTCAAAAATTTTCACGTAAAATACTTTTTTGCTGGAGCTGACGGATATTCAAAAAATACTGGCTTTACAAACAAAGACCAGCTACGTGCACAAGCCGTGAAAGATATGGCTGATTCTTGTGATACTTTTGTCATATTAACAGAAAGTGAAAAATTTCAACAAGTTGGTACTATTCCAATGAATATTGAAAAGCCAACGATTGTCGTTACAGACAAAAATATCGATGCACAAAAAGAAGCAGAATTATCACAACAAAAAATACAAATTATACGCAGTGAGGATACTATATGAAACAGCTCGTTATCGCTTATATCGCAAATGGTAAGAGTACAAATCGCTATCACTTACCATTTGTCTTACAAAGAAAAGAAAAATTTATTGTAAAAAAGATTTTTGCAAGACATTTAGACAAAAAAGAATGGCCTAGAATAGATGGCATCACGTATACAGATAATATTCATGATCTCTATGATGATCCAGAAATCAACACAATCATTGTCAGTACAGCTAGCCAATTTCATTATGACTATGTCAAAGCTGTATTAAACGCAGGAAAAAACTGTATTTGTGAAAAACCATTTATGGAAACAGAAACACAAGCAAAAGAATGTTTTGATTTAGCACATGCAAAAGGATTGACTTTAGCTTGTTACCAAAACAGAAGATTTGATTCCGATTTTTTAACTGTCCAAAAAGTTATCGAGTCGGGAAAACTAGGAGATTTACTAGAAATAGAAATGGGTTTCGATTATTACAGACCAGAAACACCTGCGTCCATCCACTCTTTTTCAAAAATCAATTCTTATTGGTATGGACATGCTTGCCATACTTTAGATCAAATTATTTCCTACTTTGGCAAACCAGATTATGTTCATTATGATGTTCGGCAAATACTAGGTAAAGGTAGAATGAATGATTATTTTGATGTAGATCTCTATTATGGAAATTTAAAGATTTCTGATCGTTCTTCCTATTTTCGAGTAAAAGAAAGACCTAGCTTTACGGTATACGGAAAAAAAGGATGTTTTATCAAACAAACGAAAGATCTTCAAGAACGCGATCTAAAACATTTTTATATGCCAGATCATGCTGATTTTGGTGTAGATACACCAAATGAATATGGAACCCTTTCCTACTATGATGCCGCTGGAATATACCATGAAGAAAAAGTTGTTTCTGAAAAAGGAGACTACGGTAGATATTACGATGCATGGTATGAAACGATCATGCATGGTGCACAACCTCTAGTCAAAGAAGAACAAACGCTTTTACAATTGCACTTATTAGAGGAAGGCATTAAAGATCTTAAATAGCAAAATCTCTCAAGTTTCAATAGCTTGAGAGATTTTTTATACTTTATATTTCTTTTTTAAACCATCAGCATCAATCAATTTGATTTTTTTATAACGCGTTTGAATAAAACCGTCTCTTTCAAATTGTTGCAGCACTTTTGAAACAGTTGGTCGTTGTAAAAATGTACTATCAGCAATTTCTTGATGAGAATATGGAAGTGTATGATCCGTAATACCTTGTAATACGTTATTTTCGCTTGCATTTCTCACAAGAAAAAAAGCAACTTTTTGATACGCGTCAAACACTGTCAAAGATTTTACAATTTCTGTCAGCCAATTACTTCTTTCACTCATCATTTCTAAGAATAAAAAGCACAATTGACTATTTTGCAGTAAACATTTTTCTAGTGCTGGCAATGATATTTCTATAATACTGCTATTGGTAACAGTTTGAATATTTACAGGTCTTGTACTGTCTTTCACAAATGCAGAATCCCCAAAAAACCTACCTTTTTCAAGCACTTCATAATTGATTTCTCTTCCATCTTGCATCAAATTATATGCGCGTACTCTTCCTTTTTTTATAATATAAACCGTATTTTCCAAATCATCTTGAGAATATACCATTTCATTTTTATGAAATTCCACTAATTGTCCATTTTCTTCTAATACGCACAATAAATCATCTGGAATTTTTATCATAAAAGTTTTTCAACCACAGGCAATGCCTCTTTCATAGTATTTACGCTTGCTAAAATAGAAGAATATTTCTCATACTGTTCTTTGAGATTTTCTCGATATACTACTATCAAGGAAGCACCAATAGCATCTGCACTACGTATCCCACTCAAAGAATCCTCAAATACGAGTACATTGTTTTCCACACCAATTTTCTTTTTTGCGTCCTCAAACATCGCAATTTTATCTACATATGTCCCATTATCATATACAATACTGTTTGTATCCATCCAAAGATCCAAATGGAATTTGCGTACAAAGAAATCAATATTTTCTTTAATAGAAGCCGATGCTATCGTAAAAGGAATGTGATGATTCTTCTTCAAAAATTGAAACAATTCTTCTGCACCTTCGCACAAACCACAATCCGCTTTAGCTACTAATTCTCTATACATGCTCTCTTTTTCTTGGGAATATCTTTCACATGTTTGTAAATCAAATTTACCACCAGACATTTTTTTAAAGATTTCAACATTCGGGACGCCTGAATACATAGTTTCCATTTCCAAAAGTTGCATATCTTCCCCTGTT
>CALBJM010000262.1 GCA_937893225.1 uncultured Erysipelotrichaceae bacterium
ACCAAAAGAGCTCGTTTTGCGTGTGAATAACTTAATACGTCGTGTATATCGAGATGAAGAAGAAAAAGTCAGCATTGATGGATATGAAGTAGATGAGACGCAAAGAGTGGTTATGGATGATCGCCAAAAAATTGACTTAACAACAAAAGAATTTGATTTGTTAATGCTTTTTATTAACAATAGGGGTACAGCATTCCCGCGTGAAGCGATTCTTTCTAAAGTTTGGGGAGAAAATTACTATGGAAGTGATAGGGTGGTTGATGATACGTTGCGTAGATTAAGAAAGAAGATGCCGAATCTTTCGATTCAGACTATCTATGGATTTGGGTATAGACTCGGATGAAACGTTTTCGTTTATGGGTTCGTGAATTATCCCTTTTGCAACAAATCCTATGTATTATATTTTTGTTTATTGCTTTATTTGCTGGATTCTTGTTGTTCTTTATTACACCAGCAATAGATCGTTTTTCAGAAACAGAAATGTATGAGCTTTTGCATAATTCGCAGAGTGGTGTCATCGATTATATTAATGAGCATCCAGATGAAGCAGACATTATTTATGGAACGGATGCTTCTATTTCACAGATGGTCTATGAACCAACAACGGATGAATTGCGCATATTAAAACAAGGCGATATAAATAGTAAGATCTTACCAGAAATAAAAAAAGAAGCAATGAAAGCAAAAGCTGGGACACAAGACTATACAGTTGAAATAGAAGATGAAAAGCAAACAAAAATCAAATATCTGTATTCTATTTCATTACTAAAAGATGGCAGAAATTTGATTTCTGTTATGCCAGATACGTATCGCATATCTTTTCAAAAATCATTGATATCTGGTGTAGTTATGATGAATATTCTTGTAGTGAGCGTATTATTAGCACTTTTGTTAGCGTGGGTAGGAACTTTTATTTACCCGCTTCAACAAATTAAGCTATACATACAAAAGATCAAGAATGATGAACCTGCAACACTCAACATAAAAAGAAATGATGAGATTGGGGAAGTTGCTGAAGCTTTGACAGAAATGGAATCTGCATTAAATAAACAAAATCGTGAAAAAGAAGAAATGATTCAAAATATTTCGCACGATTTAAAAACACCAATTGCAACGATCAAGTCGTATTCTGAAGCAATTAAAGATGGAATTTATCCATATGATACATTAGAAAAATCCATTGATGTAATTATTGAACACGCAGACCGATTAGAAAAGAAGGTCAAGAGCTTGATTATTTTAAATAAAATGGGATATCTCTTAGACAAATGTCCAGAAGGAGATAACCTCGATATGAATGCAGTCATAGAAAAAGTAGTATTGTCGTTAAAAGTTGTTCGTCCAGAGATACAAATTATTTCAAAATGTGATAAAACAATTTATTTCCATGGTGAAGAAGAACCGTGGCGAATTGCGGTAGAAAACTTGATTGATAATGCATTACGCTATGCCAAAACAACAGTAATTGTAGAATTGAAATACAATGAGTTACGTATTATCGATGATGGAAAGCAAATTGAAGAAGATCGTTTACCAACGCTATTTCACCCTTATGAAAAGGGAACAGATGGGCAATTTGGATTAGGTCTTTCGATTGTTTATCGTGTGTGCACGACGTATGGATATCGTGTACAAGCGGAAAATCTTCCTGAAGGCGCAAGTTTTCGTATATGGAAAAATGAACTGTATTCTGAACGTCATGGTCGAAAATAGCATAGAAAAGAGGTTCCAATACTTAACGGAATCTCTTTTTTTAGGTAGAATATATATGTTATGAATGAAATGAAAAAAATACATGGTGTAAATACTTCCTATATGGTAGAAGGAGAAGGTAATGATATTGTTCTTCTACATGGATGGGGACAAAATAAAGAAATGATGGGGAATATCTTCTTGCATTTCAAAGACA
>CALBJM010000263.1 GCA_937893225.1 uncultured Erysipelotrichaceae bacterium
TTTTTATCTATAGGAAATATAGCTGGTACATTTTTTTCATCAACTTCTAGTGCGATTAATTACATTTCTATTATTAGAGGTAATACAAAGATATTGGATGATATTCCAAAGAAAAAAGCCGGACAACAAAAAAAAATTAGTATTTTCAGAATGTGATATAAAATCATTAGAATCAATCCAAATCAATGAAAATAAGTGTATTCAATATAATTTAAAGAATATACAAATCAAACCTCTTTCTAAAACTTTAATTACAGGGGAAAGTGGCGTAGGAAAATCCATACTTTTAAAAACAATGTTTTATGCACCACGAAAATACACTGGAAGCATTTTAATGAATCATTGTGAATTAGAAAACATCAAAGATAATGTCCCATTTAAAAATGTAGCGTTTATACCACAAAATCCATATATTTTTAATAATACACTGCGATTTAATTTAACTTTAGGAAAGAATATTGAAGAAAGTAAAATTAAGTCTGTTTTAAAAAGTTTGAAATTAGACAATTTATTGAATGATTCACAAGAGTTAAATAGAATGATTTCGACTGATGGTGGAAATATTTCTGGTGGTGAGGCAATGCGTATATGTATTGCTAGGGCAATATTGATGGGAAAAGATGTATTAGTTATGGATGAACCTTTTGCTGCATTGGATGCAGAAACATCACTCATCGTAGCAAAATTTGTTCAATTACTTAATATGACAGTTATCCTTACAGGACACAGATTAGATAAAAATATCACACAAATATTTACAAATATCATTCACATAGAAAAAGAAAACTAATTTTTGATAAGTAAAATGAATAACATATATTAAGAGAATAAATTGTCGAAAAACTGATTGCAGTGTATCCTTATTTGAGAAAGAGGTGTCTTATGGAAACAAAAGAATATTTAAAGAATGCAGTATTTGGAAGTGAAGAAGATACAGAATTTGTAGAGTTTTTTAGCAATTTTGCTTTTGATGAAGTGTATAATTCAAATGATTTAGATGATAAGACAAAATATATGGCTATATTGGCAACATTGCATGGTTGTCAAGGTATTGCTACATATAAAAAAATGTTGCAAGCTGCGTTAGAAAAAGCACTTACACCAATAGAAATCAAAGAAATTACGTATCAAGCTACAGCGTATTTAGGTATCGGTAGAACAATGCCTTTCTTAGAAACGAATAATGCGATTTTAAAAGAACGCAATATCTCTCTTCCTCTGGAAGGGCAATCTACAACAACACCTGAAACACGCTTACACGCAGGTAATCAAGTACAAATTGATATTTTTGGCCCACAAATGAAGGGATTTTATGAAAATGGACCAGAAGAAAGTGTACATATTAATCGTTGGTTATCTGGTAATTGCTTTGGAGACTATTATACAAGAAATGGTTTAGATTATAGTCAAAGAGAAATGATTACTTTTTGTTTCTTGCTTGCACAAGGTGGTTGCGAACCACAATTAATTGCACATTGTCAAGCAAATATGAAGATAGGAAATGATAAAGTATTTTTAATCAAGGTATTGTCACAATGTATGCCATATATAGGCTATCCTAGAACACTCAATGCATTAAGGTGTATCAACGAAGCTGCAAAACAATGAACGTTACAGAGATGTAACGTTTTTTTGAACTGGATATTCGATGTATTCGAAAAACTAATGCCACCGATTGGATAATTGAATTGGTGAATCATGTCTAGTTTCATATAATACTTTATGAAATACGTGGAGGAAATACTATGGGATTGTGGAAAAAATTAACAGAACCAAACCGAAAAAATCCAAAGAAGAGATTCTCGGATGAAATGTTAAAAGAAATGATTGTTCCATTGATTATAGAACAATTGTTGTTGATGGTCGTTGGAATGGCGGATACAATGATGGTTTCTTATGCTGGTGAAGCTGCTGTTTCTGGTGTTTCATTAGATACGATGATTTATACAATTTTCTTAATGTTATTTACTGCATTAGGAACAGGTGGCAGTGTCATTGTTTCGCAATATATTGGTAATGGTAATAAAGACAAAGCTAATTTATCTGCATCTCAGTTATTTATGATTGCAGGGTTGTTTGGAATACTTTGTTCTGTAGTAATGCTTGTTTGTGGAAATGGATTATTGAATTTGTTATATCAAAGTGTTGAACCAAGTGTTATGGATGCTTGTCAAACATATTTATGGATCGTTGTTCTTTCTTTTCCTGCTAATGCTGTGTATAACGCAGGTACAGCATTATATCGTTCTATGGGTAAAACATCTGTAACGATGAAAGTCTCTATGAGTATGAATATTGTCAATATTGTTGGAAATGCAATTGGTATATTTGTACTTCATGCTGGTGCTGCGGGTGTAGCAGTACCTACAACAGTGGCTTGGTATTATGCAGCAATCGTTATGACAGTTTGTTGTTACTCTAAAAAGAATGAGGTATTTGTTGAAACAAAAAATATTATGCGATTTGATAAAGATATCGTTGGTAGAATTTTACATGTAGCGATACCAAATTCTATTGAAAATGGATTGTTCCAAGCAGCAAAGGTAGTACTCGGTTCTTTGATTGCTACATTTGGTACATCACAAATTGCAGCAAATGGTATTGGACAAACGATTTGGTCCTTGGCTGCATCCATTTTAACAGCTATGACTCCAGCATTTGTAACTTGTGTTGGGCAATGCA
>CALBJM010000264.1 GCA_937893225.1 uncultured Erysipelotrichaceae bacterium
TTATCCAAATGTTCAACTTATACATTTGGTAAAGAATTGATTTCTGCAGAAAATCCACAACTCCTTACTCTGCAACAAAAAAGCAATGCTATTGAAGCAACATTTTCTGTAGAAAATATCTATAGTACTAAATACCCTAACATGTATCATTTTACAGTCAGTTATGAAGGTGAAATATACAAAGACACTCTTGGAAATATAGTTTTCTTTTCCAATACAAGGCATAGCTGTCGATATGAAGGCTTTCAACAAACCTACACCATACAAAAAGATGTGCCAATTGACACATCTTAATCAAATGTATGTAATTCAGGAATATGCTTGTACAAAGACTTTGCTATACCATCATGTTCATTATCATCTGTAATTTCATCCGCAATATCTTTCACAACCTGTTGTGCATTTCCCATTGCCACACCAATTCCAGCATAATTCAGCATAGAAATATCATTTTCAGCATCCCCAAAGGCAATACACTCTTCTGGCTTGATACCTAATTTATCCATCGCAATTGTTAATGCTTTACCTTTATCTACACCTTTTGCGGTATATTCATAGTAAAAATTCGCAGTGAACATCATAGAAAGCTCCCCTTCAAATGGTGCAGACATTTCTTTGTAATGTGCCTGCAAATAATCAGAATCTCCTGCCGTAAGAATCTTATTCACTGGACCATCGATGAAACTTTCTAAATCCTCAACTTCCATCAACTTATATCCATTCATACGTGATTCATATTCAATCACATTAAATTCTCGTGTACCGTCTTTTACCATACAGTTATACACATCTTCAACAACCATATGCGACCCATGTGTAATGATTGGTCTAACATCAAATTGTTTCAAATGATTCAAAACACGCTTTGTTGTATCTTTAGGAATAGTAACATTGACATATACTTCTCCAGTTTGGCAATCTACTACACGTGCACCATTGTAACAAACAAATATGCCATTATGCATCTTCATATCTAATTGATCACCATATTGGAAAATACCCTTTGCCGGTCTTCCACTTGCAATCACCAAGCGAATACCATATGCCTGTGCATTCATTAATGCTTTTTTCGTTTCTTCTGTAATTTCTTTCTTATGATTTGTTAAAGTTCCATCAATATCTAATAAAATCGCTTTAATTGCCATATATAAACCCTCTTTTAATATTTTATCCTACGAATAGAAATACGCCAATACAAAACCATAAAACACAAGCAATTGGCACTTGTATTAAAAAAACACGATGTAAGGTTTTATGATGCATGACCCTCATACCAAGGTATGCCCCAAAGCCACCACCAATCCACGCAATTCCTAATAAATCTCGTTCTTTGATTCTCCACTTATGATGTATTGCACAATATTTATCCACTGCATACATACAAAAAGCCGCAATTGACATCAAAGAAACCCATACAATATAACCTTGTTTCATCCTTCTATTCCATCCAAACCAACAAAAGAACTCACACACACATAAAGTCCTTCCATCACAA
>CALBJM010000265.1 GCA_937893225.1 uncultured Erysipelotrichaceae bacterium
AACCTGAAAATCCTAACATGCGAAAAAAACATTTTAGGAAACAAAAAAATACCAGGGAACATATATGAAATACAAAATTTTTTAATCAACAATTGTCAAAAATGCGACTATGCTGTCATTTCTTTAGATACTTTACTCTATGGAGGATTATTACCTTCCCGTTTACATCATGATAGAATCGATTTACTACAACAACGATTTTCTATTCTACAAAAGATCAAGAAATGCAATCCAAGTATAAAGATATTCACATTTCAATGCATCATGCGTTGTCCACAATACAATTCTTCTGAAGAAGAACCAGACTATTATGAACAATATGGTTTGTCCATTTTCAGACAAAAATATTTATTAGACAAAAAAGAACGAGATAGCCTATCTATACAAGAAGAAGAGGAATTGCAGTCGATCCATATTCCAGAAGATATTTTACAAGACTACGTAACAAGAAGAAAAATCAATCTCGAAATGAATAAAGCAGCTCTGCGTTATTTACAAGAAGATACCATAGATTTTCATGTTATTCCACAAGATGATTCTTCCCCTTTTGGATATACCGCAATTGATCAAAAATGCATTACCATTGAAATTCAAAAAATGCATCTCCAACAAAAAACGATGCTATATCCTGGTGCAGATGAAGTAGGACAATCATTGATCACGCGTGCATATAATGCCTACTACAAAAAGTGTCCAAAAATTTACGCCTATTATGCTTCTATTCTAGGCCCAACGATCATTCCAAAATACGAAGATAGACCAATGTTTGAAAGCCTAAAATCACATATTCGTGTAACTGGTGCAATACTAACACGTTCTGCAAATAACGCTGATATATTTTTAGCCATCAATTCTCCTGGAAAATTCATGCAAGAATCGTTTGAGAAAAACAAAGATATATCCTATTCCTCTTTCAGAGAACTACAAAGTTTTGTTGATATGATCAAAGAAGATTGTGCAGTTGGTCGAAAAGTGATATTAGCGGATTGTGCATATGCAAATGGCGGAGATCTAGACTTCATCCATGCACTAGATGCATATGATTTACTAGATAAGATCTATGCATATGGAGGATGGAATACGCATTGCAATACACTAGGAACCGTACTCTCTATTGGACAAATTGCAACACACGTACCATTGCATACTATCATTTATCGCATCATCGAAGACTGTTTTTACCAAGCTGATATACGCCAACGCATCCTAGAAAAGGATTTACCAGAACTCGGACTCAGTTATTACGACTTTAAAGACAAAGAAAATATCGTAGCCAATCGCATCAGCAAGGCTCTATTACAATCTTATGATACATTGCAACTATCTAAAAGCTATCCAATCTCATCTATAGAGGTGACAATGCCATGGCACAGAATGTTTGAAATTGGTTTACAGATTCATGATTAAAAGACCGTAAAAAAGTGATATTACCAAATGGTATTGATACCACTTGGTAATATCACACAAAACAGTCTTTTTTATTATTTATAGTTAAATTTAAATACTGCACATCCAAACCCAGGTAAAGCATAAGAAATATGGTATGGTTTTCCATCACATTCACTCTTGATAGCTTTATGGCTCTTTCTGCTTGTTACTGCACCATGTTCATCAAAAACTAGTGTATATGTACCTTCATTTGGAACACCGACCATATATTCTGGGCGATCTACAGGTGTAAAGTTGATCACAAAAAGCAATGCATTCTTTCCCGTAGAATCTTTACGTACAAATGAGAATATACTTCTTTCGTTATCATCCGCATTGATCCATTCAAATCCGTTCCAAGAATCATCTAATGCATACATAGCTGGGTATTTTTTGTACAAATGCAACAAATCTCTCATATAGTTTTGGAGATCTTTATTCAGAGGTTTGTCACACTCCCACCAATCCAATTGCTTTTTTTCATCCCATTCATGTGCTTGCCCAAAGTCTTGACCCATAAAAAGAAGTTTCTTTCCTGCATGTCCAAACATGAACAAATACCCTGCTTTAAGATTTTTAAATTTTTCTTCTTCATTTCCTGGCATTTTATTGATCATAGAACATTTCAAATGCACTACTTCATCATGTGACAAAACAAGAATAAATTTTTCACTTGTCGCATATGACATGCCAAAAGTCATCTTATTGTGATTATCTTTTCTAAAATATGGATCAAGTTTCATATAATCTAAGAAATCGTGCATCCAACCCATATTCCACTTATATGTAAAGCCAAGTCCATCATTTTCTGGAGCCTCTGTTACTTTTGGCCAAGCTGTAGATTCTTCCGCTATAATGATCGTTCCATCTTTTCTTCCACGAATCACGGAATTCAAATGTTTAAAAAATTCA
>CALBJM010000266.1 GCA_937893225.1 uncultured Erysipelotrichaceae bacterium
TCCAATGTATCATGTAAGAAATGTGGATACGATCTTCAAAAGAGTAGGACTTTTATAATTTATGAGAGACTATGATCGATGCATAGTCTTTTCTTTTGAAATTTCTGTGAATTCTTTGTTTTCGTGATGCATGGCATCGAGATTGTTGTAAAATGGAAAAGATGCTGAAAAAGATAAAAAAGATACTGTGTATTTTGGGAATGGTCATTGCTGTTGCTACCGTGAGTGTCTTTACTTGGTGGTGGTTCTTAGATGGTGGTGAGGGATATTATCGATACACATTTCATAAAAACCATGAACCATTTACATTTCGTGATACAACAAATACAGATCCTATCTATAGTGATGAAAAATTCTATAAAACATTACAAAATCAATTGCACCTAGATGATTCTACAATGCAGACGATTTGTGATAATTCTTATGTTATTCCTGGTTTAAAAGCCACGCGAACAATTACAGATAATAGTGCACATACCATGGATATTTGCACATCAATGACACCACAAGGCATTACATTTGCGAATGATTATGTATTAATTTCTGCGTATTGTTGTACGAAACAACACAATTCCGTGATTTATGTCCTTGATAAGGATACGCATGATTTTCTCAAAGAAATTGTACTTCCAGATAAAAGTCATGTTGGTTCTATAGCATTTGATAATATCCATAATAATGTTTGGGTATGTTGTTACAATGATTCGAGTAAAACGGCATTTGTTTGTGCATTTTCTTTGGAAGAAATGGAAAAGTATCAATTTGATATTTCCTTTTCTCCTATTCGATATTCTTTACAATATCCTATAGACACCCAAAAAAGAACTTCTTTTATGAATTATTATGACAATGCACTTTATGTAGGATATTTTGAAACAAATATTAAAGCCGAATCAACTGTCCAGGAGTTTGAACTCAATGATGATGGGGGATTGAAAACGACACCTAATTTAATGAATGAAATCTATGAGGATGAGCCAGATGAATATGCATTGCCTTCTTCTGTTTTCTATATTAGTGGAAATGCACAAGGTATGGCCTTGAATAGTACTTTTGTAGCAATTACACAATCCCATGGATCAGATAATACGAGTCGACTTAGGACGTTTTCAAATTTAAAAAATAGTGATGGAAATGTAGATGCAAGAGATTTTAATTTTTTGAATGCCATAGATCTACCAGTTATGGCAGAGGATTGTTACATGGATGCGCATGGCAATTTATATGTTTGTTTTGAGTCTGCGGCGTATGCATATCGAGCAAGGAAGTGTGATCATGTGGATCGTATCGTATACCTTCCAGCAAAAGTATATTCTTAATAGAATGGAGAGTTACAATGGCAAAATTATATTTTTATTATGGAGCTATGGGTTCTAGTAAAAGTGCTAATGCTATGATGGTAGCATTTAACTACAAAGAACGGGGACAAAAAGTTTTACTTTGTAAAACGGGAATCGATACAAGAGATGGACAACGCATTATTCGTAGTCGCATGGGATTAGAAAGTAAATGTGAATTATTGGATGAAATTTGTACGTGGTCAAAAGATGTATTAGCATCCTATGATGTTGTGATTGTAGATGAAGCACAATTTGCTACGGCAGAACAGATAGACTTTTTATCCGATATCGTAGATATATTGCAAGTGCCTGTGATTTGTTATGGATTGCGTGCAGATTTCCAAAATCACTTGTTTCCTGGATCACAACGTTTATTAGAAATATGTGATGAAATCAGTGAAGTTAAAACAATGTGCTGGTGCGGGCACAAAGCAATTTGTAATGCGAGATATAATGCAGATGGTATTGTTCGTGAAGGTGCACAAGTCATGCTTGGTGCAAATGATGAATATATTGCATTGTGCAGAAAGCACTTCAAAGAAGGAAAACTCCATCCAGATGATAATGATGCAGTAGGCTTAGAATGAATTTAACATACCAAGCTTGCACGATCGATGCATTCGATACTCTATTAGCAATTCAAAAAAAGCATGTACTTCATTATGAAGATCCAACAATGATAGATATGCATATTGTTTTGCAACAAATAGAGCAAAACCTGCGTGCTAATATAACAAATTACATAGCAGTATACAAAGCTAACGATGTAGTTGCATATTATCACATTGTTGAAGATTATGATTTATTTTGGAATTTAACTTTTTTCTATGTTTTTCCAAAGTATCGCAGTCAAGGTATAGGTACACTTGTTTTACAAAAATTGCAGAAAATGGTGGATGATCCAATTGTAGTGAATGTGTATTTTCGTGATACTTTGCTTGTAGATTATTTTGAAAAGCATGATTTTCAAATGAAAAAGGTCATCTCAAAATCGAGGATGACCTTAGAATGGAAATAGTTATTTTCTGTGGTAGAGTTTCTTTTGCTGATACTCAGGATCAAATGTTACATTTACACCAAGTCTGCGAAATATATTAGCATCTTCAACAGGTAATACAACAGTACAATGTGCTTCAGAACCATTCAATCCACTTAAGCAATCCATTGCCTTAGCAACAATTGGGTTGCTTTTTTCTTTCATTGCTAAAGCTATCAGAACTTCATCAGAATGCAAACGAGGATTGTGATTTCCTAGATTGCTTACTTTTAAATTCTGAATCAATTCTACAGACTCATGATCAATCAAATCTACATCATCATCAATATTTGCTAATGCTTTGATTGCATTCACGATGCAAGAAGCACTAGGTCCAAATAAATCACTTGTTTTTCCTGTTACAAATCTACCATCTGGTAATTCAAGCGCCATTGCAGGCGCCTTCGTAGCATTTGCACGATTTCTTGCTTTTAATACGACATCTCTATCGTTTTTAGAAATACCGCATTCATTCATCAATACATCAATTTTTTGAACAGAAGTTTCTGGTAATCTATCATTTTTATATTCCACGAGTGTTTGATAATAGCGGCGAATAATTTCTTGTTTACTAGCTTCGCAAGCTGCTTCATCATCTATGATACAATATCCAATCATATTTACGCCCATATCTGTAGGAGACTTATACGGAGATACTTTCATGATTTTTTCTATGATTCTATTTAAGACAGGAAAGATTTCTATGTCTCTATTATAATTGACTGCTGTTTTACCATAGGATTCTAAATGGAATGGATCGATCATATTGATATCATCTAGATCAGCAGTAGCTGCTTCATATGCTAAATTGACTGGATGGTGTAATGGAAGATTCCATACAGGGAAACTTTCAAATTTTGCATATCCACTATGAATGCCATTGGCCTGATCATGATATAACTGTGAAATACATGTTGCCATTTTCCCAGAACCTGGTCCAGGTGCAGTTACTACGACAAGATCTCTTGTTGTAGGAATATATTGATTTTTTCCAAGTCCTTCACTAGAAACAATAAAATCTACATCTGTTGGATAGCCTTTAATTGGATAATGCAAATAAGAAGGTATACCATAACTTCTTAGTAAGTTGCGGAATTGTTCTACACCATTTTGATGTGCATATTGGGTAATAACTACACTACCAACATATAAATCCAATTCTTTAAATGCATCAATCAAGCGAAACACTTCTTGATCATAAGAAATGCCTAAATCACCACGTAATTTTGATGTTTCGATATTATTGGCATTAATACAAATAATCAATTCTACTTGATCTCTTAGTTCTGTTAATAATTTGATCTTGTTATTTGGATCATATCCAGGAAGAACTCTACTTGCATGGGTATCTTGGAACATTTTTCCCCCAAATTCCATATAGAGTTTTCCGTTAAACATTTTTATTCTTTCAAGAATCTTATCTCTTTGCATAGCGAGATATTTATCTGAATCAAAAGCTTTTTTTAACATTTTTTAAACCCCTTGCCATACAAGATTATAAAGGATTCTTAGTGTTTCTCAATGCTGAATTTTATATTTTTTGTATTTTTTTAGGATTTTACGAATTTTATGTGAATAAGATAGTAGGAGGAAAAAATATGCGGAAAATTTCAGTTGAAGTCGAACAGCTTGAATCCTGTGCTGCGCGAATGGAAGAAAAGAATCAGGATTATCTCTCACACTGTAATGCGCTATTTGCTTGTGTAGAAACAATGCAAAATGTTTGGAAGGGGCAAGACAATACCGCATTCACAAATCGTATCAGTGCATATGAGTCTGATTTCAGGCAATTACATATGCTCGCTTCACAATATGTAGATTTTCTTAGAAATGCTGCACGATCCTATCGGAATACACAACAAGAATTGACATCTGTTGTCAATGGAATGGGGAGATAACATATGGCAAACATTACAATTTCTTTACAAGAAGTATCAGATGCTGCAAATCAATTGCGTAACTTAAATGCATTGATGGAGGAAGAATTACAAGCTATGAAAAGAGATATGAATCTCTTAGATGGAACTTGGATATCCGATGGTTCTCAAGAAATCAGAAATCGATTCAATCTTTTTTCTACACGCTTTGAAAAACAAAAAGCAACGATAGACCAATACGTTCGTTTTCTAGAATTAACGGTATCCTCTTATGACACATTGGAAACAACAATTACCTCTAATGCATCGACAATGCAATATTAAGAAGTGTTTATTGGTTGTTTTGTGTTGGATGATGTTTCTGTGTGCTTCTTGCACACAGAAACATATTGAAACGATTTCTTTAGCAGAATGGATCCACATGTTAAATGCAGAAGCTGGTATTTATTCCTATGACAGTCAAACACCATATTTTTTAAATGTCACTGAAGAAGATGCTTGTTATGAAGATGTA
>CALBJM010000267.1 GCA_937893225.1 uncultured Erysipelotrichaceae bacterium
GTTCTTTTTAAAGGCGTGCATTATGAAATTATTGCTGAAACATCTTCTGGTACATCTAAAACTGTAACTATGCATGTTACAGGCGAACATGACGTTGTCAATAAAGAAGCGCATGAAAGAATGTCAGCAACGAGTTTTTCCATGGACGTTGAAGACGTAGAAAATATAACTTCTGCAGAAATCATTGCACGTGCGAATGCACAGGCTTGGAATGATGAAGATGAGGATGTATCTATTCCTGAAGTGAAGTATGACCTAAAGGAAGAAGAAGGCGTATATGACTGTACATTTGCAACTTCTGCAGGTACTTCTATCACAATTAAAATCAATGTTGTTAAGCCAGCTTCTGTAGAAGATGAAGAAAATGAAGAATCTATCCAGGCATTTAACTTCACAAAAACTGTTGATGAAATTAAAGAATCCGTGGCTTTGGATACTGACTTGATTCGTTGGGCAGATGCATATGCATGGTCTACAGAAGATAATTCTCGTGTTGAAATTTGGGATGTAAAGTACGATTTTGATGATGAGAATATTACAGAAGGTGATTATCAAATTACATTCTCTACACAAGGCCGTGAATTAAAATTAGAAACGACGGATCACCATGAAGTAGGTGAAAGAGTTGGACTTGAATGGAACCCTGAAGACATTCATGTTATGAGGAAGATGAACTAATGAAATCCTTTTCTAAATTAGTATATCCATATATTGTATGGATGATTGGCTTGATTATTGTGCCAATGTTGATGATCGTCTTGTATGCATTTACTGTACAGGGAAATAGTGTGCTAACATTGACTTTCACATTTGACAATTTTGCTAGATTTTTCTCAGATTCTATTTTTCCAAGTGTTTTATTAAAGTCTTTAAAGATGGCTGTTGTAACTACGGTGATTTGTATTGTTGTAGGATATCCTATGGCATATATCATGGCACGTCAAAAGCCAAAGTCTCAAGCATTAACGGTTTTGCTTGTGACTTTACCAATGTGGATCAATATGTTAGTTAGAACATATGCTTGGAAAGGGATTCTAGGCAGACTAGGCGTACCAAGTGAAATGCGTGTATATATTGGTATGGTATATAACTTTTTACCATTTATGATTCTTCAAATTTATACTGCACTATCAAAAATTGATCCATCTTTGATTACTGCTGCACATGACTTAGGTGCGGATGAAAAACAGACATTTATGCGTGTGACGCTTCCACTTTCATTGAGTGGAGTTGTTTCAGGAATTACCTTAGTATTTCTGCCTGCTGTTTCCTCATTCTTTATTCCGAAATTACTTGGAGGAGGACAGTATGTATTGATTGGTAATTTGATTGAAGATTACTTTGTATCGACTGGTGACTGGAACTTTGGATCCGCTATCTCATTGATCATGGCAGTTATCATATTGATTTCTATGTATATTACTAGAAAATTAGACAAGGAACCAAAGGAGTAAGCATATGAAAAAGAAAACAGGTATTTTTTCAAAAATCTATTTGTGGATCGTTTTGGCTTTCTTCTATCTTCCTATTGTGTATGTTGTTTTCTTTTCGTTCAATCGTTCGAAGTCTTTGAAAAAGTTTACGGGTTTTTCAACAAGATGGTATGAATCTATGTTTCATAATCGTTCTATCATGGAGGCAATTTGGTATACAGTGATCATTGCGGTCATTGCGACAATTGTTTCTACGATTGTTGGAACGATAACAGCGATTGGCCTTTCTAAAAGCAAACGAGTTGTTAGAGAATTAGTTACACAAGTAAATAACTTACCTATGTTAAATCCAGAAATCGTTACAGCCATTGGGTTTATGTTGCTTTTCTCTTCATTGAGAATCAAGACGGGTTTTACAACAATGCTTTTAGCACATATTGCATTTTGCATTCCATATGTCATTCTTTCAGTAATGCCAAGATTGCGTACTCTTGATCCAAATATTGCTGAGGCAGCAATGGATCTTGGGTGCACGCCATTGCAAGCGATGTTTAAAGTTATTATTCCGCAAATCAAAGGTGGTATTATTGCAGGGGCTTTGGTAGCATTTTCTATGTCATTTGATGACTTTGTCATTTCTTTATTTACGACAGGACCGGGTGTTTCTAACATTTCCATTTATGTTTATTCGAATGTGAAGCGTGTAAATCCAACGATCAATGCGTTGAGTTCTATTATTGTTTTTGTTATTACAGCTGTGTTGATCATCGTGAATGTTGTGCCTGTCATTCGAGAAAGGAGAAAGAAAAAACATGAAGCTATTGAAAAGAGTTTCTAAAATCGTTGTTGCTTCAGCTTCGGCATTGACATTATGCGCTTGTGGGGATTCTTATAATGAAGTTGAACAAGTGGCTGATGCGAAAGAAAAGTTTGGCTGCAATGTGTTGAATGTATATAATGCTGGCGAATATATTGGTGAAAATGTTATTTCAAATTTTGAGACAATGTATAATGCTCGCGTGAATTATGATACATTTGAGTCAAATGAAATCATGTATACAAAGTTGCTTGGTGGTTCTTCATATGATGTTATTATTCCAAGTGACTATATGATTGAAAGAATGATTTCTGAAGATATGTTACAGCCTTTGAATAAAGAGCAAATCACGAATGAAAAAGATTTGAATCCGGATGTTTTAGAAATGCGTAATAGCTTCGATCCGGGTGGAGTGTATTCAATTCCTTATTTCTGGGGAACAGTTGGTTTGGTATATAATAAGCAAATCGTTGATGCAGATGAAATCAAAAAAGAGG
>CALBJM010000268.1 GCA_937893225.1 uncultured Erysipelotrichaceae bacterium
ATAACCTACATAGCCGTCATTGAAGCCTTTTTTGCTTAACTTAATGACATTGAATGAATATAATAATATTTCTTTGGCATATATTGCAGAAGAAAAATATGTAGATGCATTATCAGCTATTCAATCTGCTGAACAATATTTGCCAAAGAGTGACAATATTATGGGTGCATATGTATATGCCAATTGGACAAATATTGATATTCATCTAGGAAAACTAGATGAAGCGGTCGTTTATTTGAAAAAAAGCATAGAAGAATATCATGCTGAAGAAATCATACCGAATGATATATTATTTTGTGCAGCCAATTTGTATTATCAACGAAAAGAAATGAATACGTTCTATATGTATAGAGATAGAATTTTATCTTCTTTAGATACTATGGCAGCTTCTGAAGTAGTGGATGGATTATTGACTGTATTTGCGTGTTCTTTGGATGAAGAAAACTTCCTTTTAGCAAAAGAAATGCTGCAGCGACTTGATTACTATATGGATCAGCATCCAATGGATTCCAAGGTGGGCTTGCGAGTAGAAGAAGCACGGTATCAGTATGGCAAAGCATTGGAAAACATGGATCTAATTGTGGAAGCATTACAAAAGAAGAATGCCTATTATGCTAAGATCATGCAATCAAATGAGGAACAACGTGTACAAGAAGTTATACAATATAGAAATATTAATAAAGCAATGATGAAAGCAAGAGACAATGAAGCTAGATCGAATCGTGTAAAAACACAATTCCTTGCAAATATGTCTCATGACATTCGTACACCTATCAATGGTATTACTGGTATGTTGCAAATGGTACAAAGATATAGAAAAGATGATGCTGTAGTAGATGATTGTCTTTCAAAGATCGATATTTCCGCAAAACATTTGTTATCGTTAGTCAATGATGTTTTAGATATGACAAAATTAGAATCAGGTGTCATAGTTTTAGATCATGAGTCATTTAATCTTAAAGAACTTGTGGATAAGACAGATGAAATGTTAGCCTTTCAGGCTGATGAATCAGGCTTGCAATTCTTCAAAGAAGAAGAAAATATTGATGTCAATATAATCGGCAGTCCATTGCATCTACAAAAGATCTTAGTGAATTTATTTGGCAATGCTTTGAAATATAATCGTAAAGACGGAGCTATTTATACTTCTGTAAGACAAGTTGCTTGTAGAGATACCCATGTACAATATGTATTTGAAATACGAGATACAGGTATTGGTATGAGTCAAGATTTTATTGATCATTCTTTATTTGAACCATTTGTACAAGATAATAATGTTGCAAGAAGCAAATATGGTGGTACTGGTTTAGGTATGTCCATTGTTGGTCAATTAGTAAAAAAAATGGATGGAGATATTGTTGTAAAGAGTGAAAAAGGTAAGGGAACAGATATTTGTGTGACGTTGCCATTTGAACTTGATTTGACGCAACATAAACCAAAAGTACAAGAACAAAAAATATGTGATTTGCATAATAAAAAAATACTGCTTGTAGAAGATAATGAAATCAACATGGAAATTGCAGAATTTATGTTGGAAGATGCAGGTGCTATCGTTGATAAAGCAAGTAATGGCAAACAATGTGTTGATAAATTCTTACAAAATAACTATGATTTGATCTTAATGGATTTGATGATGCCTGTTATGGATGGCTATACAGCAACAAAGTATATTCGCGAGTCTAAAAAGGAAGATGCATTGCATGTGCCTATCATTGCAATGAGTGCAAATGCATATCAAGAAGATGTCAATGAATGTCTTTCTTGTGGTATGAATGCGCATGTAAGTAAACCGTTGTTTAAAGATTCTTTCTTAAAAGTGATTACAGAATTTATCTGATTTATCCAAAATACTTAGAGAAATTCGTATAATAGGTTCATAGAGGATATTTCATGATTATTGATAAACTAAATACGATTTTAAATTCATATCCGACGGATACGACAAATTATGCTATTAGTAAATTCATAAAAAATCATATTTTAGAAATTCCTACAATGTCTATTACATCCATAGCTTCACATTGTCATACTTCAAAAGGGCAAATATCAAAATATGTTCACGCAATAGGCTATGAAGATTTGGCTGAACTAAAAGAAGAATGTGCTGCATACATTAGTGGGAACGATAGAACAAAAAGAACTGCATATTCTCTAGAAAAGAATAGTTTAGTACAACTTAAAGAATTTACGGAAAATAAAATAGATTCTTTTCAATTTGCTATAGCGCACATTGATGAAACACAACTTGATCGTTTCATTAAAGATTTTATGCAAAGCGATTGTATATATATTTATGCTAGAGGACATGCTAGAACTTTATGCAATTATATTCAAAATGAATTATCCACACACTACAAAGAAGTAACGATATGTGATGTTGATTTTAAAAATAAGTATCCATTTACGTATCGCACCTTGCTTCTTGTTATTAGTATTGATGGAAATACATTTCATTTCAATCAACGTGTTATACAACGTATTAAACAAACTAAAGTAAAAACATGGTTGATCAGCTGTAACGATCAAATTCAACTCTTTCCAAATAAGCTTTATATTCCATCAAATCACTTCGAATACAATGATTATTTAATCCGACATATGATTGATTTTGTTTTGAAATTCTAAGTTTCCAATTTGGAAACTTTTTTATATTTTTTTATATATTCACTATAATCGAGCTGAAGTGAGGTGAATAAGTGTGAAAAAAAAGAAGATTAAAGAGCACGACAAAAAGAAGTGGAAATCCA
>CALBJM010000269.1 GCA_937893225.1 uncultured Erysipelotrichaceae bacterium
TGACATATTTTGGATAAATATGAATACAAATTAAAACTAGATGAAATAAAAAATATAATGTAAATATTTTCAAATGGAGTCCCGTAAATTCTTACATTTCTAAATTTTATGATTTTCTACGCATATTTTCTATGTATAATAAGCACATATAGGAGGCAGTATGTATGAATATCGTAAAAGAAACTATGGACTATGTTACACAGTGTGATGCAGAAATCGGAAATGCATTAAAAGCAGAGTATCAGAGACAAAAAGATAATATTGAGTTGATTGCGAGTGAGAATATTGTCTCAGAAGCAGTAATGATGGCAATGGGAAGTGTTGCTACAAATAAGTATGCGGAAGGATATAGTGGCAAACGATACTATGGTGGCTGCCAATGTGTAGATGAGATTGAAACGATTGCTATAGAGAGAGTGAAGAAGTTATTCGGCGCGGAATATGCAAATGTTCAGCCACATTCTGGTGCTTCAGCAAACTTAGCAGTAGAATATGCGGTATTAGAGCCAGGTGATACGATGATGGGTATGAGCTTAGATGCTGGTGGTCACTTAACACATGGTTCTCCAGCAAATATTTCGGGTAATTATTTTCATATTGTTAGTTACGGTGTAGATGAAAATGGGTTTATTGACTATGATGCAGTCGAAAAAAAAGCAATGGAATGTAAGCCAAAGATGATTTGTGCTGGAGCAAGTGCATATCCTAGAATTATTGATTTTAAACGTTTTAGAGAAATAGCAGATAAGTGCGGTGCTGTATTATGGGTAGATATGGCACATATTGCTGGTTTGGTTGCTGCAGGACTCCATCCATCTCCTATTCCATATGCAGACGTTGTAACTTCAACGACTCATAAAACGTTAAGAGGACCACGTGGTGGGTTTATTCTTGCTACAGAAGCAGCCAATAAGAAATATAATTTCAACAAAGCAGTTTTCCCTGGCACACAAGGTGGTCCATTGGAACATATCATTGCCGCTAAAGCAGTTTGTTTTGGAGAGGCATTGAAGCCTTCTTTTAAAGAATATCAGAAAAAAATTATAGAAAATTGCAGTGCATTAGCAGATGCAATGAAAACAAAAGGTTTTCAACTTGTTTCTGGGGGAAGTGACAATCACTTGATTCTTGTAGATTTAACGAATTTCAACATTACAGGTAAGTTTATGCAAAATGCTTGTGAAGAAGTGAATTTAACACTGAATAAAAATAGTATTCCAAATGAGCCATTGTCTCCATTTGTGACAAGTGGTGTGAGAATTGGTACTGCAGCAATTACAACTAGGGGATTTGTAAAAGAAGATATGGCAGAAATTGCAGATTGCTTATACTTAGTTGCAAGCAATTTTGAAAAAAACAAAGAAGAAGTGAAGAGTCGTGTGAAGGCTCTGTGTGAAAAATATCCACTATATGAATAAGGTAAGCAATTACCTTATTTTTTTAGGAAAAAGGAAAACAAGAACATGACTATTAAAGTATCTTTCTTTTGACGGCGCTCATTATTCTTTTCTCTATTGCTATTCTGATTCCATTATGCATAAAAAATTAAATCAGATTTCATTTATAGATGCGCCAAAGAGTACAGGAATAAGATCGTTAAGCGCCGCGAGAAATATTTTCAGTGAAATCAGAAAAATGATATATTTTGAATATGCTGCGTATCTATGCATAGACGAATGATTCGAGGATGTATATAATTTGGAAAAAGGAGAAAATATGTACGCAGACTATCATATACATTGTGCGTTTTCTGATGATTCTGATGAACCAATGGAAAATCAAGTAAAACGTGCTATTGCACTAGGCTTAGAGGAGATGTGCTTTACGGATCATGTAGATTATGGGATAAAAAGGGATGTGGATGATCCTAGAGGTATAATAACTAAAAAAGCTATTGAACATGGAAAAGAAGTGGAGATTGTTTTAGCAAATGTGAATTATCCTGAATATTTTAAAGAATTGGAAAAAATGCGTAAATTGTATGGGAAAGATATTCAGATTCGCAATGGTTTAGAATTTGGTATTCAATCTATCACTGTGCAAGAATATGAGAATTTGTTTGAAACATATAAGGATACATTGGATTTTGTATTATTTTCTATGCATCAAGTTGATAATCAAGAGTTTTGGACACAAGATTTTCAAAAAGGAAAAACACAAAAAGAATATAATGATGCATATTACGATGAAATCTATCAAACGATGCAAATGTTTAAAAATTATTCTTGTTTAGCACATTTAGACTTATTAGCAAGATATGACATGCAAGGGGTATATCCATTTGAAAAAGAAAAAGACAAAATTGCAGAAATTTTAAAGCTTGCAATCAAAGATGGAAAAGGTATTGAAGTGAATACGTCTTCTTGGCATTATGGATTGAAGGATACACAACCTTGTAGAGATATTCTGCATTTGTATAAAGATCTTGGTGGGAAAATTCTAACAGTTGGCTCAGATGCCCATCAAACAAAATATCTTGCTGATCATATTTTAGATGCATATGAGATATTAAAAAATGAGATAGGTATCACGGAAATTTGTACTTTTGAAAAAATGAAACCAATATTTCATGAAATATAGTTGAATATTTCATGAATGAAAAACAAAAATTTGTGGTAGGATAAGAATCTGAAAGGGTGGCTTATGGACAAAAAAGTCAAAGGAAAAGGAATTCATCTAACAAAAGGGGAATCAGCATTAGATGCAATGAAGCGCAGGGTTCCACATTGGATTCATGATACAAAAAAAGACGAACACTATCTGAATGGCATCGTGTACCTTCCAGGGTGTACGTGCTCAGAATGTGGTTTTCATTCCACAAGAGAAAAAGATGTGTGTCCGCATTGTGGAAGTAAAATGCATTCCATGAAGGGCATTGTTTAGAATGCCGATGCTAAAATAAACGCAATCAAAAGAATTAGAAGGGCAGGTGCAATAAACCTGTTCTTTTCATTATAGTAACCATAGTTGGATCTATCATCCGGGTCAATACTTTCTTTGTTGGTGAATCTTTTTAAACGAATAGAATTTTTATCGATGATTTTCCCTTTCTGTCCCCACAAAATAACACCAATTAAAAAATACAGCATTCCAAAAATGGTTAGCCCATCAATAAAGTGAACATATATTGGCTTATAAATGAAACCATAAAGTATAGATGCAATCAGTGCAATACCATATAGGATACATGCAGTTTTATTTGTTAAGTATTCTTTTAAGTTTTTTAGTAATTTTTTCATGTAACTATTGTACTCGATTTAGAAAAGAGAAATAAAGTGCAGAATATGAATATTGCCTGAAATCTTTTTTTTGAAATGGTATTCCTCTGTTCAAGAGTGGTCAATATACGCAAATACATGCTATAATAGCGATATGTGGAGGGCAATGAAATGGCTTTTAAGAAGTTTAAAGATTTTATCGCACCAATCGATGAAGACGATGAATACGATGAAGATGATGAAGTAGAAGAAGAACCACAGCAAGTTCTTCAGTATAAAGAAAGTGAAACAAAACCTGTTTCTACATATGAAGCAACAAAGAGTACAGTTACTGCACCTACAAATGCTTCTATGGTGTTGTTTGAACCTAGATCTTTTGAAGAAGCAGAAGAAATAGCAAAGCACTTAAAAAATAGAAGGGCTTGTGTTGTGAATTTGCATAGATTGCAGAGAGAATATGCACAGAGAACAATTGATTTTTTGACAGGTGTTGTATTTGCTTTAGATGGAACAATTCAAAAAATTGGTCATAATGTGATTCTTTGTACACCAAAGAATGTAAATGTAACAGGTGATATTTCTCTAGAAAGCGATGATGATTGATTCAGAAACATTTGCATCATTAAAAGCACATTTGATGGATCTAGAGGAAAAGTCCATGACTTGGCATAAAACAATGTGTTCTAATTTTCTCAATGAAGAAGAAGTTGCCCAAATGCAAGTGTATTTTCCTACATCTAATCATATTGTGTATAGTGGTGGGTATCCTGAAGCAAGAAAGAAAAAAATCGTTTTCCGGTATGATGAGGAAGATGATTTTTTTGATATTGTTTGTATTAGTGCAAGAATTGATCAGAGATTTCGTAAAATTGGACATCGTGATATTTTAGGTGCTTTGATGCATTTACAAATTGATCGACACTCCTTTGGTGATTTTTGGGTTGCGGATGAGCATATTTATTTGTATACTTCGCATTCTATGGCAGACTTTTTGTGCAATAATTTAACGCGCATCAATCAATTGTCTGTGCACTTTGAAGTATTGGACACATATCCAGCCCAAACATTCCAAACCAAAATAGTGACATGCATCATAGCAAGTGAAAGGCTAGATGCATTGGTCGCTGGTATTGCACATATATCGAGAAGCAAAGCGAAAGAGATGATTCGACAAGGTCTTGTACAAGTCAATCATATCACGCTTGAAGCACCGGATAAGTTGTGCGATAATAACGTTACGATTTCTATAAGAGGTTTTGGTCGTTATAAATATCTTGGTATTTTGAGAAATACAAAGAGCGATAGAATCTTAGCAGAAATCGAAGTGAGTATTTAGAAAGGGATAATCATGAGCACGCAGAAACCTACATTCAGAGTCATGAAGAACGGATATGATCGGTTTGCGGTGGACGATGCGATTGATCAATACGCTTTACAGGTTGAACAGCTTCAAAAAAAAATAGAGTTGTATCAGCAACAACTTGTGGAAACAACACGAGCATTAGATGATTTGAAGCAACGATATCAACAAATACTTGCAACGGATGCGTCACGCAAAGAACAAGCGGATAATATTGCGCGTCTTTCATTGAGAGAGGCTAATGAAATTATTTCTACTGCTCAGAACAATGCAGATGAAATTGTCAAAGAAGCAGTTTCTACCGCAAGATTGATTCTAGTGGATCTAAGTAAATTATATTCACAGGCTGGTGACGTAAAGAGTGATATGCGTAAGCAATTAGAGACAATGCTTTCTTCACTCGATGATTTCAGGATTCCTAAGATGCCCGATATGCGGTGGTTAGAAGATGCTGAAGAAAAACTGCGTTGATTGAGGACGCGCGATTTGAAGGATACCTTTTAGAGAGTTGCAATTGGTGAAAAGCAATAGGAGAATTCAAAAAGACATCACCTCATGAACAGTCGTAAATCCTGCGATAAAGGATCCAACAAGAGTATGTGTGATGGTAATCATACATAAACTAAGGTGGTACCGCGCTTATTGCGTCCTTAGAGATGAGGACGCTTTTTTATATGGTGTCCTAATAGAAAAGGAGAAAACACATGGATTACAAACAGACTTTACACATGCCAAAGACTGATTTTGAAATGCGAGGCAATCTAGCAAAAAAAGAACCTGGTATTTTAAAACAATGGCAAGAAAAAGATTATTATCATCAGATTTTAAAACATCATGAAGGTGAACAAGCTTTTATCTTGCATGATGGTCCACCATATGCAAATGGTAACTTGCATGCTGGTACAGCAATGAATCGTTCCATTAAAGACTTTATTGTTAGATCCCATGCAATGCTTGGGTTCTATACACCATTTTTCCCTGGTTGGGATACACATGGTCTTCCTACAGAAAATGCTATCCAAAAATTAGGAGTAGATCGTAAAAAGATATCTGCAGCAGAATTCCGTGCAAAGTGTGATGAGTTTGTTCATACGCAGATTGCACAACAAATGGAAACGGAAAAGAGATTGGGACAAGTTGCGGATTATGAGCATCCATATATTACTTTGCTTCCAGAGTTTGAAGAAAGACAAGTTAAGACATTTGGAAAAATGGCTTCAGAAGGCATGATTTTCCAAGGATTGAAACCTGTTTATTGGTCGCCATTCAACGAAACTGCTGTTGCAGATAGTGAAATCGTGTATCGTGATGTTAAGGATGCAACGATTTATCTTGCTTTCCAGATTGCTGATGGTAAGGGAATCTTAGATTCTGATGATTATTATGTCATTTGGACAACAACACCATGGACAATTCCTTCCAATGAAGCAGTATGTTTGAATGAAAATTTGGAATATGCAGAAGTACAAACAGAAAAAGGAAAATTAGTATTCCTTGCTAAGTTTGTAGATAAATTGTTAGAAAAGTTTGGTCTGGAAAATCAAGGCGTTTTGAGAACGTTTAAAGGAAAAGAATTAGAAGGTATTACATATCATCATGTTGTCTTTGATAAGGAATGTCCAACTTTGCTTGGAAAACATGTTACTGATGAAGATGGTACAGGTGTAGTACATACAGCTGGTGGTCATGGTTTGGATGACTATATGGTTTGTGCAAAGTATGGTCTTGCTCCAATCAATACAGTTGATTATCAAGGTAACATGAATGAAGAAGCTGGTAAGTATCAAGGTATGTTCTTTGAAGATTGTTCTAAAGCTATTATTCATGATATGAGTGAAAAAGGTTGCTTGCTTGCTGTAGAGAATATTGTACATAGTTATCCTCATGATGATAGATTGAAAAAGAAGGTTATTTTTAGAGCAGTTAAACAGTGGTTCTGTTCAATCGATAAATTGAAGCCACAGTTATTGGATGAAATTGATAATAAGATTACATGGCATAACTCATTTGGACAAAAGAGAATGCACAACATGATTGCTGATCGTGGTGACTGGTGCATTTCTAGACAGCGTTTGTGGGGTGTACCAATTCCTATTATTTATAATGAGGATGGTTCACCAATCATGGAATTGCCAGTGTTTAATCATATTGCTGAATTGTTTGGTAAATATGGTTCTAACTATTGGTTTGAACATGAAGCAAAAGACTTATTGCCAGAAGGGTATACGAATGAAAAGTCTCCTAATGGAAACTTCACAAAAGAAAAAGATATCATGGATGTTTGGTTTGATTCTGGCTCGTCATGGAATGAACTAAAAGCAAGAGGATATGATTATCCATGTGACCTGTATTTTGAAGGAAGTGACCAGTATAGAGGTTGGTTCAACTCTTCTTTGATCGTTTCTACTGCAGTAAATGGAACAGCACCATATAAAGAAGTGCTTTCACATGGGTACGTGGTAGACTCTAAAGGTGAAAAGATGAGTAAATCTGTTGGAAATGTTGTTAATCCAATGGATATCATTAATGTCAATGGTGCCGATGTATTTAGACTTTGGGCTATGACATCCGACTTTAAGGAAGACTTGAAACTTGGACCAAGTAACATCAAACAAGTTTCTGATCAGTATAGAAAGATTAGAAATACATTTAGATTTTTGCTTGGTAATATCAATCCTGCAGATTTCAATCCAAAGAAGGATATGGTTGCGTATGAAGATTTAACTTCTGTAGATCAATACATTCTTGTTAAGTTAAATGATGTTGTTAAAGAAGTACGCAAAGATTGTGCAGAATATGATTACGTAGATGCTTCTAAAGTATTAACGAACTTCATGGTAAATGAGCTATCTTCCTATTATTGTGATTTTACAAAAGATATCTTGTATTGTGATGCAGAAGATGCCCCAAGAAGAAGACAGGTACAGTCAGTCTATTGGCAGTGTACAGATGCTTTAGTGAAGTTATGGGCACCATTCCTATGCTATACAACGGAAGAAGTTTGGATGCATTTTAACAATGATGAAGCTGAATCTGTACATTATTGCCACTTCCCATCTGTGCAAGAATATGCAAACGCTGAAGAATTGAAGGCAGAATTTGGAAAGCTTTTGGATGTTAGAACAGATGTTATGAAGGCTTTGGAAGAAAGTAGAAATGCTAAGACAATTGGTACTGCGCAAGAAGCAGAAGTTGAACTTTGTGTAACGAATGAAGATGCTGACTTGATTGAAAAAGGATTGTCTGGCAGCTTGGCACAGTGGTTAATTGTTTCTAAGGCAAATGTAACAAGAAGTGAAGAAAGAAGTGTTAAGGTTATAAAGGCATCTGGTACAAAGTGTCCTAGATGTTGGAATTACGCAGAAAATGCTGATGAAAATGGACTTTGTCCAAGATGTCATACAGTCATGGCTGCTAAGTAATGTGAAAAGGATTTTATGCAATAGCATAGAGTCCTTTTTTTGTGTGCCAGGCATGGTGCATATCTAGAGAGTTGAAACGTACTCTCTGTCGAGGGT
>CALBJM010000270.1 GCA_937893225.1 uncultured Erysipelotrichaceae bacterium
ACGATTTACAAAGTATAATCAATACGAAAGTATGATACTTCCTCTTGTTAAATATCTTGAAGCGCATGGTGTGAAAATTGAATATGGAATGAATGTGAAAAATGTAATTATCGAGAGTGATGAACATGATAGAAAAGTAGCTAAAGAAATAATTCTTGATAAAGACGGAAAAGCAGATTCTATACCATTAACAGAGGATGATTTAGTATTTATTACAAATGGTTGTTGTACAGATACGAGTTGCTATGGTGATCAAAATACAGCACCTGATCTCAGTAATGTTAGAGATGGTTATGGAGAATCATGGAATCTTTGGAATAATATCGCAAAACAGGCAAAACATGGAGAGTATGGTAATCCAAGTAATTTCTGTAGTGATACGGAGGCTACAAATTGGATGAGTGCTACGATTCAGACAAGTAATGAAGAAGTTATTCAACACATTATGAATGTATGCAAACGTGATCCAAGACGCGGAAGAGTTACAACAGGCGGCATTGTTACCGTAAAAGATTCCCGTGATTATTGGTATTTAAGTTGGACAATTAATAGACAGCCTCAATTTAAATCACAAGATCCTAACTCTGTTCTTGTATGGCTATATGCTTTAAATACAAATCGCCCTGGTAATTATGTTAAGAAACCAATGAAGGAATGTACTGGAGAAGAAGTATGTAAAGAATGGCTCTATCATATTGGTGTAGAAGACGAAAAAATTGAAGAACTTGCACATAATACATGCAATACAACAACATGTTATATGCCATATATCAATGCGTTTTTCCAACCAAGAAAGAAAACAGATCGTCCATTAGTAGTTCCTGAAGGCTCTGTCAACTTTGCATTTATTGGTCAGTTTGCTGAAACACCTAGGGACACTATTTTCACGACAGAATATTCGATGCGTACTGGTATGGAATCGGTATATACTTTAATGAATATTGATCGTGCAGTACCTGAGGTATGGGGCTCACAATATGATGTACGTGAACTATTGAGAGCTTGTTATTATGCAATTGATAAAAAGTCCATTGATGAAGCGGATTTAAATGTTGCTGAAAAGAAAGCAATTGCATTTATTTTGAAAAAATTTAAAGGTACAGATATCGATTTGCTTCTAAAAGAAAGTGGATTACTTAAATAAAATCTGTATAGTGGGATGTAAAATGCGTCCCACTTTTTTAATTCCACGCTTAATGTTTATAATTTGCTATAGCATGAGAATATTTATTTGCTATTTTCAAATAGATGTACACAGTCGTTATTATTCTGAATATCTTAGATCATAAAAAGTGTAATGAAACAAGAGAATACATCGTGAAAATCATAAATTGCTGAAATGTAATATGATATGATTATGTCGGAGGAATTGTATGGAAAAATTACCAGATAATTGGGACACAATGACACACGAAGAAAAGGAAACTTTTTTTAGCAAATATTATTATCATTATATGAGACCTGGGGAAATTGATGGTATTTGGAATGATTTAGATGAAACAATTAAAAAAGCATATGAGGAATTTTTGATTGAAGACCATGACTGATTTTTCTAATATTAAAGCAATTATATTTGATTTTGACGATACTCTAGGAAATCGGGAAATATATGCATACGAGACATATTATCGTCTTTTGAAAGAGACTATAGATATATCTGATGCGATTGAACTGGAAGCTATTATGCAAGATTTAATGATATGGGATGAACAAGGAAATATTGTTAAATCACATATAACTGATATGCTGAAGAATAAATATGATTTTTCACTCCCTATGCATAATTTTTCTTCATGGTGGAATGATGAACAATGGAAAGCTTCTGTACCATTTTCAGATACTAAACAAACATTGGCAGAACTTAAGAAAAAATACATTTTAGGCATCATTACAAATGGTGATTCAGTAGCACAGCGTAATAAAATTCAGCAAGCAGGTTTATCTTCGTTTTTTAGTGCAGATCATATAATTGTTTCTGGTGATTATGGATATGCTAAACCAGATATACGAATTTTTAAACAGGCCGCAAAGGCATTATGTTTAGAAACGAGTGCGTGTTGTTATGTTGGAGATATTTTTTCAAATGATGTATTAGGTGCATATCGATCTGGTATGGTGCCGATTTGGATATGGACACATGGGGCAAGAATGTGTAAGGCCGATATTACAAAAATAGAAAAAATAAGTGATTTACTAAAAATCTTGTGAAATATAATGTTTTTTTTGTATAAGTTAAAAAATGCACAAACATTTTTATGGTATTATAAATAGGTGTTAGCTGGAGGTTGAATATGGATTTAGAAGCGATGAAGAATCACGCGAAGAATATCCGCATCAATATCATTAAGGAAGTTTCTAATGCAAAGTCTGGTCATCCAGGTGGATCATTAGGTGCCGCAGATATTTTAACTGTTCTTTATTTTGACGTTATGGATTTTACAAAAGAGAATGCACACTCTTTGGATAGAGATCGTTTTGTATTGTCTAAGGGACATGCATCACCTCTTCTTTATGCAGTACTTGCTGAAAAGGGTGTTATCTCAGAGGAAGAGTTATTGACCTTCCGCAAACTGAATTCAAGGTTACAAGGTCACCCTGATATCAATAAATTAGATGGAATTGATATGTCAACGGGTTCTCTTGGTCAAGGAACTAGTGCGTCTGTAGGAATGGCTTTAGCTAATAGACTGGATAAAAATGATCACCGTATTTATGCATTGGTTGGTGATGGAGAAGCTGAAGAAGGTCAGGTTTGGGAAGCTGCAATGGCAGCTGGCCATTATAAATTGGATAATCTTTGTTGGGTCATTGATAACAATGGATTGCAAATTGATGGTAAGTGTGCAGATGTCATAGGGCCTGAACCATTTGATAAAAAATTCGATGCATTTGGTTGGAATGTAATCAGTGTTGATGGACATGATTATGAAGCATTGCATGATGCATTCATGCAAGCAAAGAACTATAAAGGAAAACCTACTTGTATTATTGCTAAGACAATCAAGGGAAAAGGTGTTTCATTTATGGAAAATCAAACAGGATGGCATGGAAAAGCACCTGATGCAGAATTGACAGCAGTAGCGTTAAAAGATTTGGAGGGAGAATAAGATGAGTAAAGCAACACGTGAAGCATACGGCGAAGAAATTGCAAAACTTATTCAAGAAAATCCAAAAATCGTAGTCCTCGATGCAGATCTTGCTGGATCAACACATAGTGCAGAGGCAGGTAAGGTATGTCCTGAAAGATTCTTTGATATGGGGATTGCTGAAGCAAATATGATTGGTGTTTCAGCAGGTTTAGCAGCTAGTGGATATATTCCATTCGCTTCATCATTTGCGATGTTTTGTACAGGAAGAGTGTGGGAACAGATCCGCAATAGCGTAGCTTATCCACATTTAAATGTGAAAATCGTTGGATCACATTCTGGAATTACAGTAGGTGAAGATGGCGTAACACATCAAGCAATAGAAGATATTGCCATTATGAGAGATATTACAGGACTAGAAGTATATGCGCCATGTGATCAATGGGAAACAAAGGCAGTTATCGACCATGTTGCTTCTTCACCAAATCCTTGTTATGTAAGACTAGGTAGAAGTAAAGTCGAAGATGTATTTGATGAGAATAAAAAATTTGATGTGACGAAGATCAATGTAATTCATGAAGGAACATCAAAGGTTGCAGTATTTGCTACAGGACTAATGGTGCAATCTTCATTAGGTGCATTGAAGACATTGCAGGATAAAGGCATTGATCCAACAATCGTAGATATTTGTGCAATCAAGCCAACGGATGAAGAAGGCATAACAAAGATTTTAGAAGATAATGATGAAATCTTTACTATAGAAGAACATTCTATAACAGGAGGACTAGGTTCCCTAGTATGTGAAGTTGCAGCAGACAATTGTCCAAAGAGAATTCATAGAATTGGCATGCGAGATTTTGGACAAAGTTCTGATTGGAAAACTTTGTTGAAAGAATATAAATTAGACGCTGATGGCGTTGCAGAACAAATTTTAAATACATTAGAAAAGTGAGGCTGAAAAGCTTCATTTTCTTCTTATATAAAGAGCATAGATCTAATACAATTTAATTGGAGGTGGAAAATGATAAAAGAACTATCAAAAAGTATTCGCGAATACAAAAAAGATACGATTTTAACGCCGATTTTTGTTGTTGGTGAAGTTCTAATGGAAGCATTGATACCATATGTTATTGCTTTGCTAGTGAACGAAATTCGTGCTGGTGCAGGAGTAGATGTTATTCTTGGCTATGGTTGGAAATTAATTTTATTTTCCTTGTTTGCACTTGTATGTGGATATCTTGCGGGTATATTTTGCTCGCGTGCAAGTTGTGGATTCGCTAAGAATTTAAGACGTGATGCATTTTACAATATTCAGAAATTTTCATTTACAAATATTGATCATTTTTCAAATGCATCTTTAGTGACAAGATTAACAACGGATATTCAGAATGTTCAACAAGCATTCATGATGATCATTCGAACAGCTGTAAGGGCACCGTTAAATCTTATTTTTTCTTTTTTCATGGCTTACTATATGGGTGGATCAATGGCACTTATATTCCTTGTGGTAATACCATTATTAGGTATTGCTTTGTTTGGAATAGCTAAGATAACAATGCCTGTTTTTAGAAAAGGTTTTCCTAAATATGATGCCTTAAATGAATCTGTGGAAGAAAATGTGAAAGGAATTCGTGTTGTTAAATCATATGTACGTGAAAACTATGAAAATGAAAAATTTCAAAATGCATCAGAAGATATTCGTAAGATCTTTACAAAAGCAGAAAGAATTTTAGCATTTAACAATCCTGTTATGCAGATCTGCATCTATGCGGTCATGTTGTTTGTTCTTTCCGTTGGTTCCGAACATATTATCAATCGTGGTACTTTAGATATTGGACAATTTTCAACGCTTTTAACATATTCATTTCAAATTCTCACATCATTGATGATGCTTTCCATGATTTTTGTCATGATTACATTTTCTGAAGAAAGTGCAGAAAGAATTACAGAAGTTCTTAAAGAAAAAACCACAATTACTTCAAAAGATAACTGTGAAAAGAACATTCAAAATGGTGCAATAGATTTCAATCATGTTTCATTTAAATATTCTGATGATGCTGAAGCACTTGTTCTTGAAAATATCGATGTACATATCAAAAGTGGTGAAACAATTGGTATCATTGGTGGAACAGGTTCAGCTAAGTCTTCTTTAGTCCAATTGATTCCTAGATTATATGATGTTGCAGATGGATCAGTTTGTGTCGGCGGAAAAGACGTTAGAGATTATGATCTTGTAGCTTTGCGTGATTCAGTAGCAATGGTTTTGCAGAAGAATGTTCTATTTTCAGGAACAATTGCAGATAATATTCGTTGGGGTAATGAAAATGCGACTTTAGATGAAGTGAAACATGTTTGTCATTTAGCGTGTGCAGACGAATTTATTGATCAATTTCCAAAAGGATATGATACGTGGATCGAACAAGGTGGTGCAAATGTTTCAGGTGGTCAAAAACAGAGGCTTTGTATTGCACGTGCTTTATTAAAAAAGCCAAAGATTTTGATCCTTGACGACAGCACCAGTGCAGTCGATACCGCAACCGATGCAAAGATCCGCCGGGCATTTGCAGAAGAGATCCCGAACACCACAAAGCTGATCATTGCGCAGCGTATTTCCTCTGTGGAACATGCAGACCGCATTGTCGTAG
>CALBJM010000271.1 GCA_937893225.1 uncultured Erysipelotrichaceae bacterium
GTAGGTAAGAGTTCACCTATATGTCTGCGACACATTTCAATAATAACAAGTCCCTCATCCGTATGGAGACCGTTTCTGCGTATCGTACGGCGCATCAGACGAGCATACCCAATCAGCATAGCTTTACGTTCTACTTCAGCCACCACAACCTCATCTGCTTCATCTAAATAGCAATGCAGACTACGCTTCCAAAATTCACAAGCCACACTATAATCCAATCCCAAAAAATTTTTCGTCACGCTGTGATCTAATTCCCCAAAGCCCACAAAGCCTAGATACATACTAGCAAGCTCAAAGATTGGATGTCCAACACACAACGTATCCATATCAATGAGCAAAACCTCGTCACCTTGCATCATCAAATTATTTGTATGGTAGTCGCCATGCAACATGGTATCTCTTTCTGGTACAGCTTTAGCCAATGCACATAACTTTTCACCTTGTTCTTCAGGAAGATATTCTCGCAAAAATTCCATCCAACCAACAGCTACATCCTTCATGCGTGGCATTTCACCAGGCTTTACATGGGTAGAATGAATTGTTTTCAATAAATCCACATATAATTTCACATACTTATCCATACGTTCCGGATACTGGCGAAGCAATTTAGAAAATGATGTAGCATTCAACAACTCAAATACTGAGCCATAGCCATCTCCAACCTTAACGACATCATAAGGAATTGCCGTCGGAATGCCTAACACAAATGCCTTGCGTGCTAAGTCACGTTCACGTTGAATATCCGGAAGACTATCTGGATTATTATAAACCTTGATAATCGTGTCGGAATCCAAACGGTAAACCTTTCCATTTGCCCCTTGGCCAATGATTTCACAACCTTCCACGCTCAATCGGCGATATGCTTTTTGTACAGGAATCATCTCCACAAACCCTGTCATATCCAAAACTTCATAAACCGAAGGACTAACATTCGTTAAACGTAACTCAGGCTCCGCTTTACGAAGGCGTAAAATCACACGCAGGCCAGCACTAGAAATATATTCTAATTCCTCCAAATCAAGCGTCAGAGCATGGTGCAAATATGCATCGCGAAGCTTGTTTATTTCTTGTTCTATCAAAGACGCATTGTTTGAATCAATATGTCCACTCAAGCCAATCGTCAATTTTTCATTATTGCAACTTACTTTCAACATAGCATGTACTTCCTCTCTATCCCTGTTTTGCAAAATTTGTAGTAACTTATTTCAAATATATTTCGTCAATGTCAAAACATTCTGACCATTATGGCGTTCATATTTAAGACCGTCCATTGTTTTTTTCACTAGGAAGATGCCCAACCCACCACCACTTCGTTCTTCAGCATCTAATGAAACATCTGGATCCTCTACTAAAAGTGGGTTAAAATAAGTGCCTTCATCCAAGAAGGTAATCAACGCAATACCATCTTTCACTTCAATCTGAACGGTTACATTACCTTTTTCTACTATGTAGGCATACTGTGCAATATTACTGAAGATTTCATCGATTGCCACATCAATTTGCAAACGTGCCTTTTCACTACACCCATTTGCTATCAGCTCTGTGTTCACAAATTGTGTAACTACTTCAATATTCTGCACAATCGCTTCTACGCTTAGCTGCTTCATTTCGTATACCTCCCTGGTACATGCGCACCATCATGTTTTGCACAAATTTCACTGCATTCCTATAGATGTAGCAAATGCATATCAATCCTCTATTGTCAAAAAATCCGCAAAACCAGTGATTGTAAATACTTCCATAACGTTGTCAGGAACATGTCGCAGTTTCATTCCACCTTTTTTCCCCATTGCCTTTTGTGCTTTTAGGATCAAACGCAGCCCCGCGGAAGAAACGTACTCCAGTTTTTCAAGATCTATCATAAGCGTTTTTGCACATGGCAATACTTCGTTTAGAATATTTTCCAATGCAGGTGCAGTCGTTGTATCCAATCGTCCGCTCAAGATAATCACCGCATTCTCTCCTACTGTTTTTTCAATGTGCAAGCTCATACCTTATTTTCCTTTCCTGTATTATCCTTCACTTCTTCCCCAAAAACTTCTTGTGTTAATTGTTTTAACTCCTCATACATGGCAAGACCTTCCAACGGCGAAAGAGCCAACACAGTTTCATGAAATAACCATGCTTGTTTTTCACGACCTCGTTTATATCTCTGCCATACAGCCTCACCATCACTCTCCAACCCTTCACGAAGGCTACGTAAATTTGAAAGTTTATCCGCACACATCAGCATTTTATGATCCCTGTCGCCAGGAACACGCAATGCCTCCAATGCATCACTCTTTCGCTTTTCCCAGCTATCTTCCTTATTTTCGCTATCTGAAGAGACAAGATCTGCAATTTTATCTGAAAAAGCTGTTGCAAGTTGTTCACGCGTAATAAATGCATCTTCGATAGTATCGTGTAGAAAACCAGCGCAAATCAAATCCTCATCTGCACCATTACGTGCCAACTCCATAGCCACCTCTACTGGATGCATGATATACGGAAGTCCATCCTTTCGTTTCTGTTCCCCATGTGCATATAAAGCAAACAAAAAAGCCTTTGTCGTTAAACTATGCATACTTCTACCACATCCTTTTCATCACTAAAATTACGAACTTTCTTTATCGTTACGATTAATTCTATATAGTGTTTCCTAGAAATTCAAGAGCATTGAAACACAGTGAATATCATCTTTTCCAGACAATCCATTCAGCTTTCATTTCATTTTCAATTTCATCATAAAAATAGGAAATTATTGCCTTTTTTTAGCGAAAGTAAGCTCTACTACTTGTATCACTAAATAAAAAACACTCATCAAGCAAAATACTTAAATGAGTGAACAATTCATCAATGACAATTTCCTTCACAACCACCTTTATCTTCATGACAAGAATGAGAACCACAACTATGTTCCTCTTGTGAACCATGATGGCTGCATTGAACATTCGGATCATAAGCAAGATGACCAGCAAGATAATCAGATACAACAACATCCACATCACCTGTTATACCACCAAGCACCTGAATGCCACACTGCGCAAGTGCCGATTTAGCACCACCGCCAATGCCACCACACAAAACGATATTCACATTATGCTGCATCAAGAACCCCGCAAGAGCACCATGACCTTGCCCATTTGTAGAAACTACTTCGCTGTGCGAAACCTTTGCATTTTCTACATCATAAATTTTAAACTGTTCTGTATGACCAAAATGCTGAAACACCTGACCATTTTCATAAGTAACCGCAATTTTCATAAATCTATCTCCTATTCATAAGCTTTCATTAAGTGGATACCCCATCCTCACAGGGTGTGGTAGGAAACAAGCGTCACTACGTAAAATAGTCAAGCCTGCGTATATTCCACTTTTCTTTCTAGCCTTTCGGCAATATATCCACCTGCATAGCGGTGAATCTTAATATTCTTTATTGCAACAGATTTGCCGTTGCACATAATTCTAGTGCCATTACAATGACAACCTTTGGTGACATACTTTTTACCTTTGTATATCACGATGTCACCTGGTTGTATCGGGTAATGCTGTTTTCTGGTAGAAGTGCGTCCTTTGGATACTTTCTGTTTTCTATACTGATGCAAGTTTTCTGTATCTCTATTATGGTTGCGATTTGTTCTACCATTGAACAATTGCTGACCTGTCTTCTTTTTCCCATCACGTGCATCGATATACTTTGCATCGTAGAACTTTGAAAGTACTCGATTGTTTCTACGCTTCTTCTTATACAGATAGTGTTCTGTACGATGCTTTGGATGGAACATTCCCATGCAATATGCATCGTTGATGTGTGTCTTACATACGTTTAGCATTCTTCTAGAATGCTTGGTATTGGAACCATAGGTTATGTGTACCTCCACGTCTGGATATGCTTCTACGATTGCATCGTACATCTGCCAACGTACGGAAGTCATGAACGTAG
>CALBJM010000272.1 GCA_937893225.1 uncultured Erysipelotrichaceae bacterium
TCATATGAAAAAACAAGCAGAAGTATGTAAATATGCTACAAAAGACTCCCTTGTTCTATTAGATGAAGTTGGTTCTGGAACAGATCCAAGAGAAGGCGAAGCACTAGCCATTTCAATTCTCAATGACTTACGTGACAAACGTATCATGGCCGTATTAACGACACACTATGATCGATTAAAAACATATGGAAAGCGTCACAAAGACATCTTAGTAGCCTCTGTACAATTCGATACAGAAACACTATCTCCAACCTATAAATACTTAGAAGGTATGAGTGGCCAATCCAATGCATTTGAGATTGCTGAAAGATATGGTTTACCAAAATCCATTGTCAAATATGCAAGATATTTGAAAAACCAAGCCAAAACAGAAGAAGACACACTCATTGAAAAACTCGAAAAAGAACTCAATGAAGCAACACTTAAACAAGAAGAATTAACAAAACAAATTACAGAAACAAACAAACTCAAACAACAACTCTTAAAAGAAAGAGACCAATTAACAAAAGAAAAAGAACGCTTCCACGAAAAAGCACAAAAAGAAGCAGATGCCTATGTTGCAACGATCCAAAACAAAGCAAACAAGATCCTCAAAGACATACGCAAAAGACAAGAAACAACAAAATACCACGAAGCACTTGACGCTGTAAAACAACTCAACACTTTCTACCAACAAGAACAACCACAAGAAGAAACACAAGACTACACATTCCAAGTAGGCGATGCGGTAGAACTCAAAGGCAATTCTCAAGTCTGTGAGATCATTGCCATGAAAAAGAAAGACATTACGATTCTTATGAATGGTAGAGAAGTACACGTCAAAAAGAACCAAATTCGTCCAAGTATCCACGTACTGCCAAAGATGAAGAAACAAACAAACGTTTCTATCAATACGGGTAGATCTCTATTTACAGCAATGCCATTAGAAGTCAATCTCATTGGTCTACACGTAGATGAAGCAATGGATAAAATGGACTCATACATGGACCAAGCAAGTCTCAATGGCTTAAAAACATTCCGTATCATACATGGAGATGGAACAGGCAGACTCAGAAAAGCAGTCCATGAAAGACTCAAAAACAATGCATCTGTCAAAGAATACAGACTCGGTATGCCGCAAGAAGGCGGTACAGGTGCAACGATCGTAATCATGAAATGAACCAAGAATACATAAAAGCAAAACTATCGCAACTACCACATGCACCAGGTAGTTACCAAATGAAAGACAAAAACGGAGAAATCATCTATGTAGGAAAAGCAAAAGACCTACACAACAGAGTAAACTCTTATTTCACTGGTGCACACAACTTTAAAACAACAAAACTCGTTGAAAACATTGAAGACTTTGACTTCATTGTCACAGCTTCTGAAAAAGAAGCACTCGTACTAGAAATCAATCTCATCAAGAAAAACAGACCAAAATACAACATCCAATTCATGGATGACTCCTCTTACCCATACATCAAATTAACAAGAGAAACATACCCAAGACTCTCTATCGCACGCGACATCAAAAAAGACAAAAAGGCCAGATACTTTGGACCATTTCCTGATGCCAATGCCGCTAAAGCAACACTCAAGATCCTACAAAACATGTTTCCCTATAGAAGATGCAACCATATGGGAGATAAACTCTGTCTCTATTATCACATGCACCAATGCCTAGGCCCATGTGAAAAAGACATAGACCCATCACTCTATGAAACCTACACCCAAAAAGTCATTTCTTTTATGAATGGAGACACAGACTTAAAACAAAAAATGTATCAAGCCAGTGAAAACCTAGAATTTGAACTCGCACAACAATACAAAGAAACACTCGAATCTATTCAAAAAGTCACTGACAAACAAAACATAGAAAAAGACAACAGAGGCGACAGAGACATCTTTGCCTACTACACAGACAAAGGCTATTTGGCCATTGCAGGCATGCTAGTCAGAAAAGGCACGATCCTCAACAAAGAATACAAACTCAAACCACTCTATGGAGACGCAGAAGAAGAATTCCTATCCTTTCTTTTGCAATACTACGAATCTAATCCACAAGCACGAGAACTCGTCGTACCAAACACCATAGACACAACTGCCATCAATGAAGTACTCCCATTCCCTATATTTCAACCACAAAAGGGCTACAAACAAAAACTCATTGACATGTGTCTAGACAATGCAAAAACACAACTCGACCTAAAATTCTCAGTTGTAGAACGCCAAGAACAAATGACACAACAAGCCGTACAACAACTCAACCAACTCTCTAACCACACAATGAACAGAGTTGAACTCTTTGATAACTCACACACTGCAGGCACACTCACCGTTGCAAGCTGTGTCGTTTATGAAGACGGTAAACCGCAAAAGAAAGACTACAGACTCTTTAAACTTCACACAGGCAACTCTGATGTAGACTCTATGAAAGAAGTCATCTATAGAAGATACTTCAGACTCATCAAAGACAATGCTAGACTACCAGACGGTATATTAGTAGATGGAGGCTGGATCCAAATCGAAGCCGCAAAAGAAATCCTAGACCAACTCGATCTAACAAATAAGATCAAGATCATGGGACTTGTTAAAAATGACAAACACACAACAAATGCTCTCATGGACACAGACGGTAATATTATAGAAATTGACAAAAATGGACCACTCTTCTTCTTGCTTACAAGAATGCAAGATGAAGTCCACCGTGTAGCCATCACATACCACAAAAAACTCAGAAGCAAAGCACAAACAAAATCTATTTTAGATGACATAGAAGGCATAGGCCCAAAGAGAAAGAAACTCTTGCTTAAAACATTTGGTGGCATCACAAAACTCAAAGAAGCAACAGAACAAGACATTGCACAAGTCATACCAAAAGAAGCAGCACACAATGTCTATGATGCTTTGCATACAGAATTTGATGCACCTATACAGGATTGATGGTATTGGATTAGCAAAACTACAAGTAGGTACAAAAGCATTTATAGCATCAATACACCATACTATATTCATTACATACAAATTAAATTGACAGAAAGAAAAAGAAATGGATGATTATATTAACTTAATTATTACCTTAGTTGTTACGCTTGGTATCGGTGCTTGCCAAATTTATCAAGGATATCGAATGGCAAAGTTTGAAGAACGCCAAGACAAACGAGATGAAAAAAGACGTGACGATGAAATATATGCTGAAGCTACGCGCTTTATTCAAAAGTATACTGTAGGTTGCCATAAAGCAGAAATATACCTTTTACCACTTTGCATAGTTGCCTATAAGTATAATCCTATATTTCCCTATAGTCGTGAAATTTATAGAGAATTTTGTGGGCTATCAGAAGATGTGCAGAATTTTATTCTCACACGTTTTAACATTGATATTCCATGTAATAAAAGTAGTCATTATTTTTCGGACTGTCTTGATGAATTACGTAATGCAATCAAAGAATATTGTCCAGGGGATAAAGATATATTCTACGATAATGGAAAATATTTGAAACGAGCATTATTCAATTACGGTGAAAAAGAAATAACAGATATTCAATGTGCAATCGATGAAATAGAGCAGGAACAATTGGATCATTCGATTGTGACTAATTCAATCTTAGCATCGAATAATAGTATGGAATATGAAACCCATATTACGAATTTATTAGCATTTTCAGCTGATACAAAACCTATCTCAAGACTTGTTGAAGAACCTACGAGTTTAGGAACACCAATTGATAATGAATTTTTAATGTGCTATCTTTGCTGTGTAGTTGCTAAATATATACCTTGCTACTTAAATAAAAATCAAAAAAATTATAAATATACAGGTAATGTTACAGATTATACTGGTACTATGTATATGGAAGATGAATTTTTGCTTGCTTTGCATAGTATTACTATTTGTTGCAAATGAAATATAAAGATAGCAATTCATACTGAAAAATTAGAAAACAAATCTTCAAATATTATTGATTTTCTAGCAATTTCTAACGATTTCTGTAGTTATATCTTGGTTATATGCATGTGCATTGTGTGCAAACATAGTCTAAATTCATACCTATCTATATAATATAGTACAAGTATTTTTACAAAAGATTGGTGTATTACACCAGTCTTTTTCTGAGGGGTAGCATGTATAGGAAAGATTCTGGAGAATGGTTAAAGCACTTTGATTTTCTAGTATTAGATCTAGTGTGTATAGAAGTATCATATTGGTTAGCATATGTGATGAGTGGACATGGTATACATGTCTATGCCACTATCATGTATAGAAATATGGGAATATTTTTATTGATAGCAGACTTAGTCGTACTATTTATGAACGGTACACTCAAGAATGTATTAAAGAAGGGATATTTTCAAAGCTTTACGATGACACTGAAACATGTGCTCATTGTATGTGCTTCTACAACGATCTACTTATTTCTTTTACAACAAGGATCAGCCTTTTCAAGATCTGCATTACTATTAACATTTATCTTATATTTACCAATTACATACACTGTTAAAGAAATATGGAAATATGTACTACACAAATCCATGAAAGAAGGCGGAGACAAGAAACTACTCATCATTGCATCCAATGATGTTGTAGAAAAAGTAGTCAAAAACATCATTGAAAAAAACTATGCAAGATATTGTATAGAAGGTGTAGCAGTAATTGGAAAAGACAGACAAGGAGAAACAATACAAGGTATTCCTGTAGTAGCCAATGAACAAACCGTAGCAGCATATGCTGGAAACCAATGGGTAGATGAAGTATTGATCGTCATTTCTAGAAAGTATCCATATCCTGAAAAGCTTGTTCAGCAATTGTCTGAAACAGGTGTAACGATACACTTAAATCTAGCAAAGATTACAAATGTACCAGGCAAGAAACAATTTGTAGAAAAGATAGGCCCATATACAGTCTTAACAACAAGTATCAATGCAGCATCAACGACACAACTCATACTCAAAAGACTCGTAGACATTATTGGTGGTATTGTTGGTTGTTTATTAACATGTATTATATTTATCTTTGTTGCACCACTCATCTATAAAGAATCACCTGGACCAATCTTCTATACCCAAGATAGAGTAGGGAAGAATGGTAAGATCTTCAAGATGTATAAGTTTAGAAGTATGTATCTTGATGCAGATGAAAGAAAAGCAGAACTCATGGAACAAAACAAACTCCAAGACGCAAAGATGTTTAAGATTGATTTTGATCCAAGAGTCATAGGCAATAAGATACTACCAGATGGCACACACAAAACAGGCATTGGAGAATTCATACGCAAAACATCCCTAGACGAATTCCCACAATTCTTCAATGTACTCAAAGGAGATATGTCTATCATAGGCACTAGACCACCACTCACAACAGAAACATCCCTCTATGAATTACACCACTACGCAAGACTCGCCATCAAACCAGGCATCACTGGTATGTGGCAAGTCAGTGGCAGAAGTAATATCACAGACTTTGAAGAAGTTGTAAGACTAGACAAAGAATACATAGAAAACTGGAACATAGGTCTAGACATCAAGATATTCTTAAAGACCATTCTAGTAGTCCTAAAGAAGGATGGGTCTGCATAATATGACTATATCAGTACGGAATTATCTAAAGAGAGTTCCGTACATTTTTCAGTTATAAAAAACCATTGCAGAATTAACGAATGTCTACTCAACAAAATCAGTCGCGTTTAGATGGTCTGCGGTGGCGTGAAAAGCACACAAAATATAACTGATTTTATGGAGTAGACCTGTCCTGATGGAGATATGGTTGCAAGGTTAAGAGGTCATGACAATAAGTGCCAGCACTTAGAGGAGATGAAAAAGTAGTCGGAAGAGTTATGACGATAAACCTCAGCACTTCGATGATGATGTCAGATTTTTGTTCATGTTGCAATAGAAAAGAACGAAAATCTGTATAGATTCAACAAAGAAAGTAGGCGTTAAGGTGTCTACTATAAAGTTTCAGTTGAATGGAAATTGATGAAGTAGACCATGACGGGTCTACATGAAAGTTTCAGTGGTGGTCGGAGAATGACCGCTGTGAGAAAAATGATAGCCACAGTGTGATGGACACACTGTTTTGAATAGATAAAACCTGCCGATCTATTTGTATCGGTGGTTAGATATAAAAACTTGTGAGAGGAATATAGCGGAATGTCAAATAAGAAGAAT